>JAFZEB010000214.1 GCA_017560855.1 Ruminiclostridium sp. | reverse complement strand
CAAAAAGATCATTCATCCAGCTTGAGGACAGCCATAAATGCTTCGGTGGGCAGCTGTACGGTACCCAGGGTACGCATCTTCTTTTTGCCTTCCTTCTGCTTTTCCAGCAGCTTCTTCTTACGGGTGATGTCGCCGCCGTAGCACTTGGCCAGAACGTCCTTGCGCATGGCCTTGACGGTCTCGCGGGCGATGATCTTGCCGCCGATGGCTGCCTGGACGGGAATCTCGAAGAGCTGACGGGGGATGTTCTCCTTCAGCTTTTCGCAGATCTTACGGGCGCGGCCATAGGCCTTCTCCCGGTGGGCAATGAAGGACAGGGCGTCCACCTGGTCGCCGTTGAGGAGCATGTCCACCTTCACCAGGTCGGACTCCCGGTCCTCCAGGAACTCATAGTCCAGGGAGGCGTAGCCCTTGGTGCGGGCCTTCAGGGCGTCGAAGAAGTCATAGATGATCTCGTTCAGGGGCATGTGGTAGTGGATCTCCACCAGGTTGGCGTCCAGGTACTGCATGTCCTTGAACTCACCCCGGCGCTCCTGGCACATGGGCATGATGTTGCCCACGTAGTCGGGCGGGGAGATAATGGAGACCTTCACGAAGGGCTCCTTCTGGATGGAGATGTGGGTGGGGTCGGGGTAGTTGTGGGGGTTATCCACACGGATGACCGTGCCGTCGTTCTTCACCACTTCGTAGATGACGTTGGGCAGGGTGGTGATCAGGTCCAGGTCGAACTCACGCTCCAGGCGCTCCTGGATGATCTCCATGTGGAGCATGCCCAGGAAGCCGCAGCGGAAGCCGAAGCCCAGAGCGGCGGAGGTTTCCGGCTCGAAGGACAGGGAGGCGTCGTTCAGCTGGAGCTTTTCCAGGGCATCCCGCAGGTCGGGATATTTGGAGCCGTCCTCGGTGTAGATGCCGCAGTAGACCATGCTTCGTGCGGGACGGTAACCGGGCAGGGGCTCGTCGGCGGGGTTGGAGACCACGGTGATGGTGTCGCCCACCTGGGTGTCCTTCACGTTCTTGATGGAGGCGGTCAGGTAGCCGACCTCGCCGGCGGAGAGGGTCTTGCAGGGTTCCAGCTTGGTGGGGAGCAGTCTGCCGATCTCCACCAGGCCGTACTCGGCGCCGGAGGCCATCATGCGGACGGTGTCGGTCAGGTTCAGGGTGCCTTCCATCACACGGAAGTAGACGATAACGCCCCGGTAGGCGTCGTACTGGCTGTCGAAGATCAGGGCCTTGAAGGGGGCCTTGGGGTCGCCGGAGGGGGCGGGGACGTTGTGGACCACGTCCTCCAGAACGGCCTGGATGTTGATGCCCATCTTGGCGGAGATTTCAGGGGCGTCGGCGGCCTCCAGACCGATGACGTTCTCCACTTCCTTCTTGACCCGAGCAGGGTCGGCGGCGGGCAGGTCGATCTTGTTCACCACAGGGCGGATCTCCAGGTCATGCTCCATGGCCAGGTAGGTGTTGGCCAGGGTCTGGGCCTCCACGCCCTGGGAGGCGTCCACCACCAGGACGGCGCCTTCACAGGCGGCCAGGGAGCGGGAGACCTCGTAGTTAAAGTCCACGTGGCCGGGGGTGTCGATGAGGTTCAGGGTGTAGTTCTCCCCGTCCAGGGCCTTGTAGTTGATGGTGACGGCACGGGCCTTGATGGTGATGCCGCGCTCCTTTTCCAGATCCATGTTGTCCAGGAGCTGGTTTTCCATCTCACGGGCGGGAACGGCGTTGCAGACTTCTAAGATACGGTCAGCCAGGGTGGACTTGCCGTGGTCGATATGGGCAATGATCGAGAAGTTTCTGATTTTGGACTGGTCGGTCATGGGATCGATTCCTCCTTGAAAATCTATGGTCGGGCGTTACCAGGCGCTGGCCCGGAACTGGTCAAATGTGGCTTTGGTGGCAGGGGTCAGGGCGTCGATGGTCATCCACATGCCCTGGATCTCTGCCCGGACGTTGTGGCCGAAAACACCGGTGGTGGGGTGATATTTCATGTTGTCGATACCGTAGTAAGGGATGTTCAGCACGCCGGAGGAACTCAGGGTGTAGGTGCCGGACATGGTGCCGCTCCGGTCATAGCGGGTGTAAGTCCCGTTTTGGTGGAAGCGGTAGAAGGCCTGGGTGCCCAGGGTCACGCCGTAGTTCTGCCAGTAGCCGTTGACCAGGACATCCTTTACGGTGGGCTGGACCATCTCCAGGACGGCCTTTCGCTGGCTGGGGTCCACCAGACGGGCGGCCAGGGCCATGACCTCACAGCGCTTGATGTTTTCCGGGCCCTGAAGGCTGCCGAATTGGTCGGAACCGGTGAGGACACCGGCCTCGTACAGACGGCGGACCTGTCGGGCGGTCTGTTCATCGTTGTCGGTGGAGCCGCCGCCGTTCAGGTCGGGGATGATCTGGTCATCCAGCTCGTGAATAGCCGGCAAAGCCGAGACGGGGACAGCGTTGCACAGGATTCGTGCTACATCCCGGCGCAAGGCAGGGGTGTTGTACCAATAGATGTAGTCGGTGGCGTCAATGATGCCGTTTTCCACGGCATACTCCACGTAGGGCATGTACCAGGCCTCATAGGACTCGGCCTTCAGGTTGGTGAGGTCCAGCCCTCGGTCATAGTAGAGGTTGTGGATGCGGTCGGCCAGAACGATGACCTCGGCAATGGTCATGGTGCCGTTGGGGGCGAAAGTGGTGGCAGTCCGACCGTTCACCAGACCGTATTCGTACATGTCTTCTACATAACCGGCGTACCATTGGCTGGCCGGGACATCGGTAAACTGCCCCTGATAGGTCTTGGTTTTTTCAAAGTTCTGCCAGCCCTGGGCAGCCGAGGCAGAGACCGAGAGGCCCAGGGTGACAGCCAGGGCAAGGGAGAGGGCGCAAAGTCGTTTCCAGGGTTTCATAACGGGTCCTCCTTCTCAGTGGCTGGGGGATTTTCCCAGGTCTTTGTTCAGTTGGCTGGACAGGCGGCGGAACAGCAGGCCCAGTTCAGGTTCCTCCCGGCAGACCTCCACGCAGGCCTGGCTCAGGGCGTCGGCGGTGCGCATGAGGAGGGCGGAGTCGTAGCGGCTGCAGCCTACAGTCCCTTCGGGACAGGTCCGGTCGGGGGTGCGGCCCAGCAGGTAGTCGGCGGACACCTGATAGTAGTCGCAGACTTTGGCCACAAAGGCAAGGCCAGGCTCCCGGATGCCGTTTTCATAGTGGGACAGCAGGGCCTGAGAGATGCCCAACTCCTGGGCGGCCTGGCGCTGGCTGATCCCCTTCTCATGGCGCAGCTGGGAGAGTGCCTGAGAGAACATCACATTCATTCTATCCACTCCTTTGGGGTCGGTCCAGAAGGGAGGACCCCCTTGGGAATTCTTTAACAGTGGGTATATTATAGCGTGCACAATACACCCTGTAAAGGGGAGGAAAGAGAAAATTTTCATGGGGTTCGCCCCCCTTCTTCCCCATGGGCACAAAGGCGGCAAAATGCCCCAAAAGCAACCCCTTGACGGTTTCCCCAGGGGGCGGGTATCATCTTTCTGTAACTGGTTTGTAACTATTTTGAACACCACAGAAAGGAGCAGATGCCCATGCATTTTCATAGGCCCACATACCCCATGGAGGACCTGACCGGGCCGGAGGAGTTCTTCTGTCAGCTGGCCGACCTGGAGGAGGAATATCGGCGACCGCCCCACAGGAGAGCGAGGAGGAAAAAGCCTCTCCTGGCTGCTGCCCTGGCGGGGCTCACCGGCATTTCCGTTCTGGGAGCCGTGGCCGCATCCTCCTGCACCCTCTGCTATGCCGTCTCCAGCCAGGGGGAACCGCCCTTGGCCTACGTCCAGGGAGAACGGACCTACACCCAGGCGGTGAGCCAGGTGGAGGAACAGGTCTCCCAGATCTTACACACGGAGTACGACTATCCTGAGCAGACCCAGATGGAACTGGCCATCGCCCCCAAGGAGAGCGTACAGTCCCCGGAGGAGCTGACCGCCAGTCTCATGGAGACCGTGCCCCAGGTCCGGGAGGCCTGGGTCCTGACGGTGGATGGGGTGGCCGCCGGGGCCTGTGCCGCCCGGGAAGAGGTGGAGGCTGCGTTGGACCTGGTGAAGGAGGGTTATTCCAACGAGAGCACCACCTCGGTCACTCTGCTGGGAGACATACAAATCAACCTGGACTACCTGCCGGCAGAGGAGGAACTCTATGATGCTGAGACCCTGGCCGGGGCCCTGATGCTCCCCGGAGAAGAGGAGGAGGGACCTCTGCTGACGGTAGAAACGGTAGAGGAGGTGACCTGTACCCAGCCGATCCCCGCCCCTACCCAGGAGCAGAATGACCCAACCGGGATCCTGCATGAGCGGAAGACCCTGCAGGAGGGGGTCGATGGTCTGGAGGAGCGGACCGACCGGGTCACCCGCCGCTGCGGGGTGGAGATCAGCAGAGAAACCCTGGCCACCAAGATCCTGACCGAACCTGTGCCCCAAATCGTTTCTGTGGGCACGGCCCAGGGGGTGGATGCCGCCCGGGGGCGCTTCCTCTGGCCCACCACTGGGCAGATCACCTCCCCCTTCGGCTACCGGACCATCTTCGGGTCCACCAGCTTCCACCGGGGGCTGGACATCGCCAATTCCACAGGCACGGACATCCTGGCCTCTGCCAGGGGGACCGTCACCTGGGCGGGTCCCAAAGGGACCTACGGGAATCTTTTGATCCTGGACCACGGCAACGGCTTTACCACATACTATGCCCACTGTTCCCAGCTCTTGGCCGCAAAAGGAGAGACTGTGGACCAGGGGGAGAAGATCGCTCTCATGGGCTCCACCGGCCGCTCTACCGGTCCCCATCTCCATTTCGAGGTCCGCTGGCAGGATGAGCCGTTGGACCCGCAGAAATGTCTCCCATAATGGATT
>JAFZEB010000213.1 GCA_017560855.1 Ruminiclostridium sp. | reverse complement strand
GGTTCCGGGCAGGAATGCCTGCTCCGGTGAGGGCGTTTAGCAGGGTGGACTTACCCGCATTGGTGTAGCCCACGATAGCCACCACAGGGACCTCGTTCTTCTCCCGTCGGTCACGCTGAACGGCACGGACCCGGCGTACCTCCTCCAGGTCCTCGGCCAGCTTGGAGATCTTTCTGCGGATGTGACGGCGGTCGGTCTCCAGCTGGGTCTCACCGGGACCACGGGTACCGATGGGGGACTTGCCGCCGGAGGCGGTCTGGCGGACCAGATGGCCCCACATGCCCGTCAGACGGGGCAGCAGGTACTTGTACTGGGCCAGTTCCACCTGCAGGCGGCCCTCACGGGTCCGGGCTCGCTGGGCGAAGATGTCCAGGATCAGACCAGCACGGTCAATAACCTGCACGCCGATGTCCTCGGTGAGGACTCTCTGCTGGGAGGGGGAGAGCTCGTTGTCAAAGACCACCATGTCGGCCCCCTGGGCCTGGACCAGTTCCTTGACCTCCCACACCTTGCCCTCGCCGATGAAGGTGCGGGCCTCGGGGGTGTCACGGTTCTGCAGGATCATACCCACAGATTCGCCGCCGGCGGTCTCCACCAGGGCGGCCAGCTCTTCCAGGGAGGTCTCGGTGGCGTTGTCCTCCCGGGGCAGGCTGTAGGCGCTCAGGCCCACCAGGACGCAGCGGTTTCTGGCTTCGTCCATGTGCACGTTGTGTTTGTCGATCATGGGGATCCTCCTTTGTGGAGCGTCTGTTTATCGTAATCAAAATAGCCTGGATTTACGGAATCCCCTAAGCCTCCCCTGTGCAAGGGGAGGTGGCTCGCCGTCAGGCGAGACGGAGGGGTTGTCACAAAAGGCACTGCGGATTCGCATGAACGATCCACAGAACCGAAAAGTCCTGCCGCACAATCCCTCAGTCACCTTCGGTGACAGCTCCCTTTACACAAGGGAGCCTGAGGTTGTTCCATTGTCAAGGATGACTGTTTACTCACGAATCAGCACTTTGGTGATCTCGCCGATATACATCCGGTGATAGTCTTGTTCGGGATAGCAGTCCAGCCCGCAGGGGTCCATATGGGCCGGGTCTAAATCATTCCAGTAGAGTTTTCTGCACACCAGGACCAGGTCGGCCTCCTGAATATAGGGGGCCTCCTCCCCGGCCATGGCCACGTGGAAGCCGCAGTGGGCGAACTTGTCTTCGTCCCGTCCGCTGGCGGTGCCGCAGTAGGCCAGTTCCTTCCGCCATTCCTCCCCAAAGAAGGAAAGTGTGAAATGAGAGGTGTTTTCCAAAAACTCAAAGGTGTATCGCTGGGGCCGCACATAGATGGTGGCCACGTTTTTATTCCACAGGACCCCCAGGCCGCCCCAGCTGGCGGTCATGGTGTTGCAGCGGTCCTGGGTACCGGCGGTGATGAGGGTCCACCGGTCGTCAAACAGGGAAAATACATTGCCCTGTAATGCTTTGGGGTCAAGTTCCTGAAACATGGTCGTTCCTCCTGTTCTGGGGGTTCATGCCCGCCTTCAGTATATGCGGGAAGACTTGGTCAGGATACAGTCCTAGGGAAGACCCCGACTCCGTTTCCGAAGTTTTTGAGCCTTCCCTGTTGGATCCACTTTTCACACGCAAAAACCCGTGCCGAGAACGGCACGGGTCCGAAGCCAAGATTATCAGTTCTCTAAACCGAACTTCTTGTTGAAGCGGCTGACGCGACCGCCAGTATCCACCATCTTCTGCTTACCGGTGAAGAAGGGGTGACACTTAGAGCAAACTTCTACGCGGATATCGCCCTTGGTAGATCTTGTCTCGATAACGTTACCGCAAGCACAACGGATAGTAGCCTGCTCGTACTTGGGATGGATGCCTTCCTTCATGAGTGTTCACCTCTTTCTGAAAATCAAAAATAAGTACGCTTTCTAAGCGCATACAGTATATTACCACTTTTACTTGAAAAATGCAACTCTTTTTTTCGGAAAAATTCTAAAATTTTTCACTTAATCTGGTAGTGTGACCCCGACGTTGGGCCGCAGGAACCACAAAATACGGCGGGTGACCTTCCGGCCGGTGAGTTCCTCCAGGGCATAGGCGTAGGCCGCCAGCTGGCCCCGGTAGTTCTCCGCCCGCTGAGGGGCCTCTGCCGCAGAAACACGGTCGGTCTTGAAGTCCACGATGGTGATGCCGTCCAGCCGGGAGAACCAGCAGTCGATGACACCCTGAAGCAGGACCTCCTCCCCTTCCGGGACCTCCGGGTAGAACTTATGGGCTGGGGCCAGAATGGAGAAGGGGTACTCCCGGTGAAGGTCGGCGCTCTCCCGGAGCTCCCGACCCAGGTCAGAGCCGAAAAACCGGGCCATGGCGTGTACATCCACCGCTTTGGCCTGCTGGTCGGTGAGGTACTCCTGGGAAACCAGCCGGGCCAGTTCCTCTTTGATCTCCTCCACCGACCCGGTGCGGTCCAGACGGACACACTGCATGGCGGTGTGGAGGGCGGTGCCCTTCTGGGCGGCAGTGAGCCCCAGCTCCTCCTGGGCAAACTGGGGCCGGTAGAAGGGCTTGGGTTCCTGGGGGACCCCCTGGTCCAGCAGGAAGGCACCGGGGGTGTCCTCCTCCCCCACCACCTGGGTGGCGGTGACCTTGGCCGGGGTGGCAGCAGAGAGACTGTAAGGATATTGCCAGGTCAGGTCTGCCAGAAGGGCTTCCAGGTCAACGGTCTCCTCTTCCTCCTGCCGGACGGTCTCCCGGCGGACGATCTCTTCCGACACCGCTCCGCTGTGATACCGGATCACCCAGGGCGGGCCGTACTTTCCAGGGACAGAAGAGGCCATACCCCCTGCCGCCTGCCGGAGGGCATCTCCCTCAGGCCGTGCCAGGGCGGTGAGGATGAGCCACTGGCCCACGCTGGAGCAGGAGGCCAGCACTCTGGGGTCGGCAGGACAGGCCACGCTGTCGGCCAGATTCTTCAGGTCGCTGGGGCCGTAGGCCAGGGAGTGGGTCATGATGAGCTTTTCCTTGGCTCGGGTCATGGCCACATATAACAGGCGCATCTCCTCGGCCATCATCTCCCGGCGAAGGGCCAGGGCAACGCCGGTGCGGGCCAGGGTGGAGAACTCCACGTTGGTCTCCCGGTCCAGGCCCTTGGCTCCCAGACCCAGCTTGGGGTGGAAGAGGACGGGCTTCATCATGTCGTTCTGGTTGAACCGTCGGCCCAGGCCGCACAGGAAGACCACGGGGTATTCCAGGCCCTTGGACCGGTGGATACTCAAAATCTTCACGCCCTCGCTCTCCTTGGATGGGACAGAGGCCGACCGCAGGCCACCGCTCTCCTGGACCCGGTCCAGATGGAGAAGGAACCCAAAGAGTCCCTTGTGGCCGGTGCCCTCAAAGCGGCGGGCCAGCTCGTAAAAGGCCAGCAGGTTCTCCCGGCGCTTTTCCCCGTTGGGCATGGCGGCGAAAATTTCCAACAGGTCGGTCCGGCGGTACAGCTCCCACAGGATCTGATGGCTGGACTTTTCCCCCGCCCCAAAGCGGAGGTCCTCCAGGTCAGCCAGGAAGGCCTGACAGTCCGTCATACCACTTTCTGCGGCGGCAGTGAGGGCGGTGTAGAAATCTCCCTCAGAACCGGCTCGAATCTCGGCCAGTCGGTCCCCGGTAAAGCCGCACACCGGAGACCGAAGAACGGCCACCAGGGGGATATCCTGACGGGGATTGTCCAGAATCTGGAGCCAGGACAGGGCCACGGAGATCTCGGTGGTCTGGAAGAAATCCCCGCCCTCCTCGGCAGACCAGCCTACCCCCTGCTCTTCCAGGGCCAGGGTATAGAAGTGACGGACCGGTCCGGGAGACCGCAGGAGTATGGCAATGTCATCGGGGCGAAGGGGACGGGTCCCCCCTGCACCGTCGGACACGGGGAACTCACTGTCCAGGAGGGCCTTGATCTCCTTGGCCACAAATCGGGCCTCCAGGTAGTTCTTGTTCTGCTTGTCCTCCAACAGGGCGGGGTCTTCGGAAAAGTCCAGTACATGGAACTCGGTCTGGTAGCCCTCCCCCTCCGGGAAGGTCCCCCCGGGGTAGAGGGCCTCTTCGTCGGTATAGTCCATCTCACCCAGCTCCCGGGACATGATGTTTCGGAAGAGGTCGTTGGCGGCCTCCAGGACCTCAGGACGGGAACGGAAGTTTTTGGACATGGTGATCTTCCGGTCCTCCCCCGGCTGGGCATCTGTCCAGGGGGCAAAGGTCCGGTACTTTTCTAAGAATATGGTAGGGTCGGCCAGACGGAACCGGTAGATGGACTGCTTCACGTCGCCCACCATGAAAAGGTTCCTGCCCTCGTCGGACAGGGCTTTGAAGATGGTGTTCTGGACCTGGTTGGTGTCCTGATACTCGTCCACCATGATCTCGGCGTACTGGGCACCCCATTGACGGGCCAGGTCGGTGGGCTGCCCCGCCTCGTCCACCAGCAGGCGGACGGCATAGTGCTCCAGGTCGGAGAAGTCCATCAGGGACTTCTTCCCCTTGGCCTGGTCGTAGGCACGGGAGAAGTCCTCCACCAAAGAAATCAGGCCGCTCATGGCAGGGGCCACCAGGGCCATATCTGCCAGCAGCTCCCGGGAGGGACTGGAAAACTGCTTGGACAAGCTGGTGGTGACCTTCTTGCACCGCTCCCGGATGGCCTTGATCTGCTCCTGGGCGGTTACATCCTCCACATTTTTAGCCCCGCCGAACCGGGGATATTCCACCGTGAGCTGGGCGGCTTCGTCCCAACTGCGGGAGAGGGCCTGGGCCAGGTCCTCCAGGCCACCAAGGGTGGACTGGAGACTGGGAAGGTATGCCTTTTCCAGGACGGGGTCGCCCTCGGCCAGATCACAGGCCCGGTCCATCTGGCCCGCCCAGTAGTCCACAGTCTCCCGGGCATCTTCCAGCAGGAGTCTGCCCCAGGGGGTCTGACCCACATCGGTGATGCCGGTGAGGTCCAGGGATGCCCGCTGCTCTTCCAGCCAGGCGATGGGGTCGGGATAGCTCTGGGTCTTGCCGTAGACGTCCAGAGTGATCTCCACCAGACGGCTGTCGTCCCGTCCGGCAGTGAGGACGTCCAGCAGCTTGGCAAAGTCCCCTTCGGGGTCCACATTTTCATACCGCTCCTCCAGCACCTGGTCCAGGGTCCGGTTCATGAGGACCTGGGCCTCCTCGTCCTCGCAGAGGGCAAAGTCGGCGGGCAGGTCCAGCAGGTGGCCCCACTGGCGCAGAAGGACGGTACAAAAGGAATGGATGGTGGAGATCTGCGCCTTGTACAGCAGGGCTGTCTGACGGCGGAGATGGGCATTGTCCGGCTGGAGGGCCAGGGCCTCGGAAATCTCTTTGGCGATACGGCCACGGAGTTCCTCGGCGGCGGCACGGGTAAAGGTGATGATGAGGAACTCATCCACATTCTTTCCTTCCGTGAGGATCCGGTCCAACAGCCGTTCCACCAGGACTCGGGTCTTACCGGAACCGGCGGCAGCAGAGACCAGAAGACCTCCTCCCCGGTTCTTCACCACTGCTTCCTGTTCAGGTGTCCGCTTCACGGCCATGGCCGTCACCTCCCTCCTCCTTCTGGGCCAGCCAGCCCCAGAAGTCGCTGTTGCTCACCGACGGGATCCATCGGCGCTGATCCTTCTTTTCTTCAAACTGGCAGGCCCGGAAGAACTCGCAATACTGGCAGGCGTTCTTGTTGGGGCCACGCCAGAAGGGGTCTGCATCCATGTTGCCGGCGGCAATCTCCCGGCAGATATCTTTCAAAATGTGCTGGGTGTGCTTTTTCAGACGGCCCAGCTTTTCGGCAGAGACCAGGGCATCGCCGGAGATCTTCCCCGTGCGGCTGCTGACCTTCAGGGGCAGGAAACGAATCCCGCCCTCCTTGTGCTCCATGGCCTCCAGGACTTCCTCCTCCTCCAGGACCAGGCCCCGGCGGACCAGTTCCTTGTCCATGAGGGCCCTGCGGGCATTCTCGTCCATGTCCCGGCTGCCGGAGATGACCGCCTCCCGGGCTGGCAAATACAGGACACCGGCAGGGACCACATCGGCCCCAAAGTGGGTGCCGCCCTTCTCCTCC
>JAFZEB010000212.1 GCA_017560855.1 Ruminiclostridium sp. | reverse complement strand
GAAGGTCATGTGGGCCACATAGCGGTCGGTCTCCTGATCACCACGGGGAACCAGCTCCAGGATCCGGTAGCCGGTGTCCTGGGTGTTGTCGTCGTAGATGGCGTAGCAGTTCGCGATTAGCATGTCATCCAGGTATAGACTGTCCACATCGGGGTAGTATTTCAGCACGTCTTTGGGGTTGGGGGTGTTGCAGCGATAGCCCTCAAAGGTTTCGGTCTCCGGCCAGGCGGAGGAGAGCATGCTGGTCCAGTTGGCGGTGAAGACCTTGGGCTGGATGGTAAAGGTGCCGGTGTAGGACCAGTCGTCGTAGGGATAGTCCTCGGACACATACAGGACCTCCGTGCTCTGCAGGGTGTCCATGGCCTGGAGGGCCAAAAATTCCGCGGCAGACTTCTGCATCCGGGCATAGAGTTCCTGGAAGTCAACGTCTTCCAGGTGGTCGATAGAGTTTCCTTTGGTGCCGCCCAGGGATTTGAAGTACCAGGTGAAGGTTTCGGCGTTGTCCACCAGGGCCAGCAGGCACTGGCCTGCATCAAACAGATACAGGGAAAGGGCCCCTTGCTGATCCCTGAGAATGGGAGCCCGTTCAAGGGTCAGGGTGATGCCGTAAGGCTCCGTGGAGGTCTGCAGCTCCATGGTGTAGCCGTAGGCCCCCACCACCTCCGGGATGCCCAGGGCGTTGATGATCTCACCCACGGCGGAGGCGTCCCCCACATAGGGGGTCTTCATGGCCAGAAGTTCTTCCGCCCGGCCGGTCTCTGCGTAGAGGGTCATGTCCTCCATCCACTGGACAAAGTCAGGGTCTTGGGTGATGGCCCCGTCCACGGTGGCGATCTTTCGGATGTTGGAGTAGCCGTCGTGATTCACCCGCACCAGGGTGAGGGAGTCGGGGTGGAAGAAAAACATGGTGCCCTCGTTGGCGTTGGTGAGTTTGATGGTGTTGTCCTTCAGCTCCACCGAGTCGATGTTCTCGTAGGCCGAGTGCTCATAGTCGTGGAGGATGTCCACCAGCTCGTTCCGCAGGTCATCGGACAGAGGGGTGACGGAATCGGTTCGGATGAGTTCGCCGACGGTCAGGGCTACCCCCTCATACTGCTCGGCCTGTTCCCCTGGGTCGGCCAGGAGGATGGTGGCTGCCAGAATGCAGACGGCTATGGCAAAGAAGCCGATCCAGATGCCTGGGTGCTTGTAGTCCAGCAGGTTTTTCACCCGCTTTTTGGGGTTCTCCTCCCCGAAAGCCAGAGGGACAGTCTGGGGGATGGAGCGGTCCCGCCCCAGGTGGAGGAGGGCGGCGGCATAGCCCGCCGTGTCCGCCCGGTCAAAGGACCGGATGACGGCCTGGTCACAGGCGGTCTCGATGTCCTTGCCCAGCAGCCAGCAGGCCAGCCACAGGACGGGGTTGAACCAGTGGGCGCACAGGGCCAGCCAGAAGAGGGGTTTCATCAGGTGGTCCTTCCGCCGGATGTGGGCCTGCTCGTGGAGGAGGACGTAGGTCTTGTCTTCCTCTGCCAGCCCCACGGGCAGATAGATGCGGGGCTTTAGGAATCCGCAGACGAAGGGGGTATCCACCCGGTCGGTCTCATAGATGTTGTCCCGGACCAGGACGGCATCGGCCACCCGTCGGCGAAGCCGTGTATAGGACAGGACCACCCACAGGAGCATCCCGGCGCAGCCCACGGCCCAGATGGGCAGGAGGACCTGGGTGAGGGTGGGGGTGGTTTCCGCCGGGGTCATCACAGGTTCTGCGGGGGAGACCGGGTCAGGGGTTGGGGACTCTGCCTGGGTCACGGGGAGGACATCCTCAGCGGGCAGGGTGATCTGGGTGAAGGTCTCGGTGGAGATGGCCTGGGGCATGATGCTCACGGGAGATTCGAAGCTCACCGGGCAGACCATCCGAAAGAGGACCACCAGCCACAGCAGGCAGGTGAGGTAGCGGGGGGCCTTTTTCAGGGGGAGCCGTAGGACCATCACCACCAGAGCGGCGATGGCCGCCGTGGCGGACATGGTGAGAAGTGTGTGGAAGAATTGTTCCATGGGGGAACCTCCTTTCGGAATGGTTGCAGGAGAAAGGAAGCCTTCTCCCTGGGGAGAAGGTGGCCCGGCGAAGCCGGGACGGATGAGGGGTAAGAAGAAGCCTAGGTCCCCTCATCAGTCACCTTCGGTGACAGCTTCCCCCCCAGGGGGAAGCCTTTGGCGTAGATAATCACGGGCCCATATCTTTCGGGCTGTTGTATCTTTCCCGGAATTCCTCGGCGGACTGGGCCTTTTGGTGGCCGTTGTACTCCCAGGTGCAGCCCTCAGGGCCGGGATACTCCCAGACGATGTGGTAGGCGTCCTCCACCAGGTCGATGATTCGGGCAGAGGCCCACATAAGGTAGTGTTTTCTGTGGTGCTCGATCTCATCCTGGGTATAGAGGGTCTCTGCCTGGAAGGTGATGGTGTTGGGGGAGGTCTTCAAATTATAGTTGACCACCGAGTCGATGCACAAATCATCCAGAATGTATCTGACATTTTCCACAGAATCCACCCGCTGTTCATAGATTTGGTCGGGGATGACGGTGGTCAGATAGGTCTCCAAGCGGGACAGCCAGGCCTGGAAGTCGGGGGAGTCGGCCAGTTCCGGGTAATACACCATCTTCCAGGCGCCGGCCTTCTCGTCCATGTGGTTGAGAAGGTAGCGGCCGTCGGAGGAGAGCATCAGGGAATACATGTGGGACCAGTCCTGGTTGTAAAAGCCGATATCCTCCAGCTTTCCTGCGATCAGGTCGTAGGACTGAACCCCGGTGAAATCCAGTTCGGGGTCGTGGGGTGTGGTTTCCAGGATGGTCAGCAGGTCCTCCAGGAGACTGTCCGGGCAGATGTGGGTGGTGCCGATGCGGTGGGACGAGTCCTCCAGCATATTCCATTCAGAGATGTTCCAGGAGTAGACCAGCTCCCGCAGCTCGCCGCCCATGATTTCTATGCCGTCAAATGTGATGTGGGGAGGAGAATACTCCCAAATGCTTCCCTGTTCTTCTAAATAGGTTCTCAGGTCGGCTTCCCAGGCCAGGAAGTCCTCTTTTTCGGTCAGTCCGGGGATGTAGGCGGCCTGTCGCTGGGTTTTGGTGGTTTGGTCCCCGTCAGCATAGGTGACCCGTTCCAGATAGCCATTCCCGTTGTCCAGGAGTTTGAAATGGAACTGGGTGGTGTGCTCGGAGGAAGATAGCTCAAGAGCGTTGATCTGTCCGGCAATGTAAAGAGGGGTAGGCGGATTTTCCATTTCATTTTGATGGATATCCAGTATAATGGGCGGTTCATACTCCTCGTGGCCGTACTTTTCCAGCAGGGCGATCAGACGGGCGAGTAGGTCCTCGGGAAGGGTTCCTGTGGCGGGTCTGGTGTGAGAGGAGCCATCCTCCTGGGGATAGAACGTGCGGGAATGGAAGTAGCTGGCCTGGGTGATGGGCACCCCTTCCAGACTCTCTCCCTGTTGGGCGTCAGCCAGCAGCAGGAACCCAGCGCCCACGCACAGGATGACCGCCAGGAGCACCACCCAGAAGGCAGGCTTCTTGTAGTGCAGGACCCCCTTCACCCGGCCTTTGGCGTTCTCTTCCCCGAAGGCCAGGGGGACGGCCTGGGGGAGGGACTTCTCCCGGCCCAGACACAGAAGGGCGGCGGCGTAGTTTGCCGTGTCCTGCCGGTCCAGGTCCCGGATGACCTTCTGGTCGCAGGCGGTCTCCAGGTCCCGGCAGAATAAGATGTATGCCAGCCACAGCGCCGGGTTGAACCAGTGGAGGCACAGGGCCAGCCAGAACAGGGGTTTGGTCAGGTGGTCCAGCCGCTTGATGTGGGCCTGTTCGTGGCGGACCACATGGGGAACATGGACCGGGTCAAGGCCCAGGGGCAGATAGATGCGGGGCTTCAGGAACCCGCAGACGAAGGGGGTGTCCACCCGGTCGGTCTCATAAATGTTGTCCCGGACTCGGATGGCATCAGCCACCCGATGGCGAAGCCGTGCGTAAGAGACGACGGCCCAAAGGGTCATAGCGCCTGCGCCGACGGCCCAAATGGTGAAGAGGGGGTCGTACTGGTCGGTGGTGGGGGCCATCAGCTCCACGGGCGGTTCCTGGGCCTGCTGGGGCGGGACCTCATCGGGGCTGTCCACAGGGACGGCCATCACGGGGTAGGGCATGGCCTGATGGGCAATGTGGCCGCTGGTGATCTGGTCGGGCACCAGGCTTACCGGGGCCTCAAAGGTCACGGGGCAGACCATTCGCAGGAAGACCACCAGCCAGAGGGCGCAGGTGACCCAGCGAGGGGCCTTTTTCAAAAGGAACCGCAGGACCATCACAACCAGAGCGGCTACGGTGGCAGCAGCGGTCATGGTGAGTAACGTCTGGCAAAATTCTGTCATAGAAAGGCCTCCTTTCGAGATGGCTGCAGGAGTGAGGAAGCCTTCTCCCTGGGGAGAAGGTGGCCCGGCGAAGCCGGGACGGATGAGGGGGCGTAGGGGCGGATAGTATCCGCCCGCCTTGCCTTGCGGGTCAACGCTACGTTGGCGGGCGGCTGATAGCCGCCCCTACATGGGTTGACGAAACGAATGGACTTATCAATAAGCAGCTTCCGGGCTGGCTTGGAAGAGGTATTCCAGGGAGCCGTCAGTTCGATAGTGGGCAAAGTAGAGTTCATCATCCAGTTCATAGACCCGGTAGCCCGTATCCTGACCCTGGTTGTCATAGATGATGGTGCGGTATTTCACCTGATAGCGGTCCAGGTCCAGGTTGGCTTCGGGTGGGAACTCTCCGGGAGAGAGGGGGGCACAGTCATAGAGGGGGTCGTGGGAGATGCGGTCCTCGGCAAGGACCTGATGGGAATCCTCCGTATCCACGAACAGGTCTGCGCTGAACCCGGAAGCGTCGATCCCCCAGCCGCTGTGTTGGTACAGCGCCGACAGATCGTCGGTTTCTCCCACCCCCGGCAGGTCCGGGGCCAGGTAGAGGGCCTGGGTGGCATAGTACCAGGGGTGGTACTGCCGCAGACGGCTGGCGGCTGTCTCCATCTGGCGATACAGGGTGCGGAACTCCTCTTTGGACTGGGCGGCGCCCTCGAAGGAGGGGGTCATGGCCCAGTCCCCCAGGGTGTTCTCCCGGCTCCACTGGATGGGTTCGGTGTTGGTGGCCAAGGTTTGGAAGTAGAGGGAGAGCAGTCGGAGGTATTCCTGCAGGGCCTGCTGCTGGCTGTGCAGACCGGGGATGCGCTGGAGCTGGACGGACAGGGAATAAGGTTCTGCGGAGGTGTCCATCTCAATGGTATAGGTCCCGAATAGCTGCCAGAGGGGGTGCAGCAGAGACTCTGCCTCAGCCTGTTTGGTAAGGGGCCCGGCCGTGGCATAGAGGGCATCGGGACGTTCCTCCCAGAGGAACTGGTCCAGTCGAGCCAGCCAGGCCTCGTATTCCTCGGAAAAGGCGGGATCCAAGGTGTAGTATTGGGCATCGAACTGATCCCCGCCGGTATACTCGGAGATCTGCAGGCAGACCCGGTCGTCCTGCCGATAGAGCAGATAGCTTCGGGCGGGGAGGGTGGTGTCGCATTCCAGATGGGTGAGGCCCTCCTGCTCCATGGGAGAAGTCTCCGGTCGGTGGATCTCCTCCTTTGTGCGGAGGTAGGGTTTTATCATCTGGACAGCCTCTGCTTGAAGTTCCTGGGGAAAATGGACGGGGGAACCCTCGGCCCAGGTGCAGCTATCGGTGACTTTGCGGCCTTCCAGTCGGCCCTCAGAGGAGCCCAGGAGCAGGAATCCCACGACCGCGCACAGGATGACCGTCACGAGCACCATCCAGAAGGCGGGTTTCTTGTAGTTCAGCACGCCCTTCACCCGGACCTTGGCGTTCTCTTCCCCGAAGGCCAGGGGGACGGCCTGGGGCAGGGACTTCTCCCGGCCCAGGCAAAGAAGGGCGGCGGCGTAGTCGGCAGTGTTCTGTCGGTCCAGGTCCTGAATGACCCGCTGGTCGCAGGCAGTCTCCAGGTCCCGGCAGAATAAAATGTATGCCAGCCAAAGCACCGGGTTGAACCAGTGGAGGCACAGGGCCAGCCAGAAGAGGGGCTTGGTGAGATGGTCCAGCCGCTTGATGTGGGCCTGTTCGTGGCGGACCACATGGGGGACATGGGCGGGGTCCAGCCCCACGGGCAGATAGATGCGGGGCTTCACGAACCCGCAGACGAAGGGGGTGTCCACCCGGTCGGTCTCATAGATGTTGTCTTGGATTCGGACGGCATCGGCCACCCGGCGGCGGAGACGGACATAGGAACCCACTGCCCACAGGGCCATGGCCCCTGCTCCGGCGGCCCAGACCAGGAAGAGCAGTTCATAGGGGTCCCGGGCTTGGGTCTGGACGGTAATTTCAGTCTGCGTGGGTTGGGGAAGGGTCTGGCTGACCGGGGGTGTGGAGGTGACTGCGGGGGCGGGCATGACCTGCTGGGTCACCTGCCCGCTGGTGATTGTGTCGGGGACCAGACTCACCGGGGCCTCGAAGGTCACCGGGCAGACCATTCGCAGGAAGACCACCAGCCAGAGGGCGCAGGTGACCCAGCGAGGGGCTTTTTTCAAAAGGAACCGCAGGGCCATCACCGCCAGAGCGGCTGCGGTGGCGGCGGCGGTCATGGTGAACAATGTCTGGCAAAATTCGGTCATGGGAAGTCCTCCTTTCGGGCGTGTTCGGCGGGAGCAAGCCCCCACCTTATTGGTAGAGACGGGGATATTCCGACTTGATTTCCTGCAAGTGTTCTGTGATGCGATACAGGTCGTGGGAATAGG
>JAFZEB010000211.1 GCA_017560855.1 Ruminiclostridium sp. | reverse complement strand
GCCGACGAGGCACAGGAGCAAAACCTGGAGGCGGTCACCCCGGACAACATCCAGGAAAAGACCATCACCGGGGGAACGGGATATCTGAACGGGGGAGGGATCTCCCTGTTCAACCGAACGGAAAAGACGGTGGACCTGGAGGGAGTGGCCGCAGCCGGGACCAGCCTTTCCTTTGGTCCGGCGGCAGAGGGCCCCCAGGTCCTCATCCTCCACACCCATGGCACGGAGTCCTTTGCCCGGGACGGCACCGAACCCTATACCGAGACCGGGACGGCACACACCACCGACTCCTCTTATAATATCATACGAGTGGGAGAAGAGATAGCACGAATTTTCGAAGAGATGGGGATTTCTGTGATCCACGACAGGGAAATCTACGATTATCCTGCCTACAACGGGGCCTATGACCGGTCCCGGACCGGGATCGAGGCTTATCTGGAAGAATATCCCACCATTCAGATGGTTCTGGATGTCCACCGGGATGCCCTGGTGGGGGAGGACGGCACCATCTACAAGCCGGTGGTGGAGGTGGACGGGAAAAAGACCGCCCAGGTGATGCTCCTGGTGGGGACGGATGACGGCGGGGCAGAGTTTCCCGACTGGACGGAACATCTGGCCCTGGCCATGGAGATCCAGACCCAGATGAACAGCCTTTGGCCCGGGCTGGCCCGTCCCATCACCCTGCGGACGGCCCGGTTCAACCAGCAGCTCACCAAGGGGTCCCTTCTGGTGGAGGTGGGTTCCCACGGGAACACCCTGGAGGAGGCGGTGAACGGTGCCCGGCTCTTCGCCCGGGCGGCGGGAACGGTCATCAAAAGCTATGAGGGAAATTGAAAAAATTTTTCAAATCATAAAACCTGAGGCCGGTCAGATGCGTCTTATCCATAGAAGGAACCTGTGTTGACTTCTACACTTTAGCGGATTATACTAAACGAAATGATCCTTGCAAAAGAGAGAGAACAAGGAGGAAAAAGAGATGTATTGTACCCAATGTGGAGGCCTTCTGCCCGAAGAGGCCCGATTCTGTCCCAAATGCGGCACGCCCGCCCCTGCTGACCCTGTGCCCGAGGAACCCCAGGTGATCCCGGAGCAGACTGAAGAGCCTGTGGACCAGCCCGCCCCGGAGGAGATGCCTGAGGCGGCAGGAGAAGCCCCGGTAGAAGTAGAAGAGGAGATCCCCCAGGACGACTGGGTCCCCTATATCCCGGAGGAGTTTTTTGATGAGGAGCCCCGGGACTTTGACGGGGAGCCCCAGGAGCCGGAGGAGGCAGCCAAGGACAAGAAGCGTCTGAAGGGCCTGTACATTGGCCTGGGCGTGGCAGTGGTGGCCCTCATCGCCTGCATTGCCCTGTTCATCAGCACGAACCTGTCCAACGGTGCCTACCGGGACGCCATGAACGCCGCAGAGGCCGCCATGGAGGCGGGGGACTACAGCGGCGCTCTGATGTACTATCAGGCCGCCCTGGATGAGAAGGCCGATGCGGTGGACCCCGTTCTGGGCATGGCCAAAGCCTACATCCACCTGGGCCAGTATTGGGATGCCGAGGCAACCCTCAACAGCATCGTCATCCCGGAAGGGGAAGAAGGCTATGAACTCCAACAGCAGCTGCTGACCTTCCTGGTCCTGCCGGATTCCATATTCCAGGTGAATGCCGACAACTTCCCCACGGTGACCGTCAGCCTGGAAACCGACCGGGACTTTGCCCTCACCGCCCAGCACTTTACCCTGCTGGAGGATGGCGAATCTGTGGATGACGTGGATGTGGTGGTCACCGACAACGGCATCCGGTTTACCTATGAGGCCGAGGAGAGCTTCGTCAGCGAGGAACTCCGCGCGGTCACCCTGGCCATCGAGGTGGAAGGACTCCAGAACAGCATGGAGGGTGGCTACACCACCCCCTATTTTGAGGAGGCCTGCCTGTCTCTGGTGACTACCGACGTGAGCGAATACCCCAAGGTGAAGGTCTATTTCCAGATCACCGATGCCAACGGCAACCTGCTCAACGGCCTGAACGGCTCCTGCTTCACCATCAAAGAGCGGGTGGAGGGGGGCGAATTCCTGGCCCGTGAGGTCAAGTCCGCCTTCATTCTGGAGGACAACGCCGGTCTGAACATCAGCCTGGTTGCCGACAAGAGCGGCAGTATCTCCTCCAGCGACATGAGCAAGATCAAGAGCGTCATGTCTGACTTCGTCCGCCAGCTGAACTTCAGCGTGGGCGACCGGGCAGAGATTTTGGCCTTTGACGACATCGTCCAGCAGATGTGCTACTACACCAACGATGTGAACCTGCTGCTCAACGGCATCCGAAACATGAGCATCGGCGACACCACCGCCTTCTATGATGCGGTCTATGACGGCGTCACCAACTCCGCCCTCCAGGGCGGCGCCCGGTGCGTGGTGGTCTTTACCGACGGTATGGACAACGCCAGCCAGCACTCTGCCAACGAGGTGGTGAACTACGCCGTCAGCAAGCAGGTCCCCGTGTACATCATCGGCGTGGGCGGCGGCCTGGACACCCAGCTTCTGCGGTCCATGGCCCAGCAGACCGGCGGCCAGTACTGGCACATCGACGACCTGTATGACCTGGAGGTCATCTTCAACCAGGTCTATGACCAGCAGATGCAGCTCTACGTGGTGGAGTATGAGAGTGACAAGTCCCTGGATGCCTACGCCACCCGTGACCTGGAGGTCATGGTGGACGGCGGCAGCTGCCGGGGCAAGACCAGCGTGACCTTCACCCCTGTTCGCAGCCTTACCGAGGAGGAGAAAGAGGAGAAGGAAGGCAACGCCCGCTACAAGATCGTGGAGGGCGTGTACAGCTGGGAGGATGCCGACCAGAAGTGCCGTGAAATGGGCGGTCACCTGGCCACCATCACCTCCAAGTCCGAGATGGACACCATCACCAAGATGTTGGAGAAGGAAGACCTGAAGTACTGCTGGCTGGGCGGCTACACCTCTTACGACGAGGAGGGCAACGTCTACGGCCACTGGGTCACCGGCGAGGAGTTCGGCTACCAGGCCTGGACCTCCACCGAGCCCTCCCGCCAGGATGCCGACGGCGTGCCTGAGTGGTACGTGATGCTGTGGTACCTGCCGGACTACGGCGGCTGGTCCTGGAACGACCAGCGGAACTACCCCTTCCCGGCCAACACCAAGCTGGAAAAGAGCGCCTGCTTCATCTGTGAGTATGAGTGGTAACGCGTAAGAAAAGGAGATGTTTGCATGAAAACTTCTTCCCTGTGGAAACGATGGACAGCCCTGGCCCTGAGCCTGGTGCTGGTCCTGGGTATGCTGCCCCTGACGGCTGGGGCGGCGAAAAATTCCCCGGCTGTTTATCTGGCTGATGCGGCCTATCTGGGGGACTGGAACCGATGTGCCCTGGACTATGATGCAGCTCTGGGCTATGCCAAAGCTCTGGATTCCCTGGGGGCCAGCTCCCAGTATGCAGTGCTGGCAGACCCTGCCGGGGATGGCTACCCCCTGCTGATCACCGTGGAACGGAATCCCAAGTACAACCTTGGAAATACCCTTCGTGTGTGGGAGTGGAACGGCACCCGTGCGGTTGCCCATAACTTCAAAAGTGAGATGGAGCTGGACTATATGTTTGGCTTTGACTTTGGCCGATATCAGTCCCAACCGGCCATTCGGGTAGGAGACGGTGTGTCTTTGGCCGTGGGCGATGCCGGTGGAAGTTTATACTACGCCGTGAAAAACGGCAGACTGACCCTGCTCCACCATATCATGTTCTACAGTGCCATGCCCAATGGAGATGGTAAGACAGCCTTTGGTCAAAACATGCCTCTGGTAAATCCCCAAAGTGGGACCGTTTCTATTCGGGCTCTGGAGCAGGCGGGATGGAAGCATTACTCCGATAGCTTTGGCGGGTACTACACCCTGACCAAGGTGGATGGAACGTATTATGCGGATGAATCTCGGTATGAAACCATCCGGGATGCATTCCGAGAGGATAGGGACCAGATCATCCTGTACTCTACCGGGGAAGATGAGCTGTTAGGCACATGGGCCAGCGGCTGGCACATGTCCTCTGCCCTGAGGACCTATGCGGAGGCGAGAGCTCAGCTCCAGGGAGAATTCCTGGACGTGGGACCCAGCCACTATGCCTACGACCCCGTGGTCTGGGCGGTGAAGGAAGGCATCACCAACGGCACCTCCGCCACCACCTTCTCCCCCGACCAGACCTGCACCCAGGGTCAGATCCTGACCTTCCTGTGGCGGGCCGTTGGGGAGCCCAAGGCGACCATCGCCAACCCCTTTACCAACTCCGCCGTCACCAGCGGCCAGTATTACTACAACGCCATGCTGTGGGCCTATGAGCAGGGGATCGTCACCAGCAAGTCCCTGAACCCCAACGCCGGCTGCCAGCGCAGCGACGTGGCCCTCTACCTGTGGCGTCTGGCGGGTTCCCCCGCCGCCGGGGGTGCCACCTTCTCCGACGTGAGCTCCTCTGCACCCTACGCACAGGCGGTGGCCTGGGCGGTGCAGGAGGGCATCACCAACGGCACCTCTGCCACCACTTTCTCCCCCAGTGCGACCTGCACCCGCGGCCAGATCGTCACCTTCCTGTATCGTGACATGGCGTGAGACGTTGATTACTAGAGAAAAGGAGATGTTTGCATGAAAACTTCTTCCCTGTGGAAACGATGGACAGCCCTGGCCCTGAGCCTGGTGCTGGTCCTGGGTATGCTGCCCCTGACGGCCGGGGCGGCATTCTCCCCGGCCAACTATTTGAGAAATGTCGGCTATGTTGGCAATAAAAATACCTGTAAGATGACCTATGATATGGCACAATCCTATGCGAATGTGCTTGCAAAGCTTCCGAAGGATAGCGTTGCCATTTTAGTTGCAGCCAATGACGGTAAGCCCGTGCTGGCCACTGCGCTTACTGAGGAATGGTATGGAGACTATTACTATGCGGGAGACTTTACTCTCTGGACATGGGATGGCCAGCAAACCAAAAAGTTTAATTACGCAAAAGATATGGAAAACGATTTCGATTTTGGCATGGAATTCGGAACATATCGTGGAAAAACTGCTCTGATGGTTTGGGATGGATGGGCTGGAAACAGTGTAGGAGACACAGGTCCTTACGGAACATTGATTTACGCCATCCAAAACGGGAAGTTCACGTTAGTTAAGCACAGTATGACATATCGAGCCTATACCGAAGATGGAAAGTATGCGATGAGCTACACAACGATTCCGCTGGTAAAGACAAGTATGACGACGGATTTCGGTGGGAACCCTATGTACAAAGCAAAAATATCGGACATGATCCAGGCGGGATGGGTTTTTGATGACCGTTGGGAATATAGCCAATATAATCCCGGTATGCTGTATCTTGAAAAGGAAGATGGAAGGTACTTGTCTTTTGATAGTATTTCTGACTGGGTAAGCTGGTATGAATCCCCCCGTGAATTTAAAGCATGGAATTGGGACCAGCAGATTTACGAAGTAACGACTGGCGGAGAGGATGTGGTCGGGGACTGGAAATCCGCATCCTCCATGGCATCTGCCCTCCGGTCCTACGCCCAGGCTGCCGCGGCGGCCCAGGGGTCCTTCCTGGATGTGCCCACCGGCAACTACGCCTATGACCCTGTGGTCTGGGCGGTGAAGGAAGGCATCACCAACGGCACTTCCGCTACCACCTTCTCCCCTGACCAGACCTGCACCCAGGGGCAGATCCTGACCTTCCTGTGGCGGGCCGTTGGTCAGCCCAAGGCGACCATTGCCAACCCCTTCACCAACTCCACCGTCACCAGCGGCCAGTATTACTACAACGCCATGCTGTGGGCCTATGAGCAGGGCATCGTTACCAGCAAATCCCTGGACCCCAACGCCAGCTGCCAGCGCAGTGACGTGGCCCTCTACCTGTGGCGTCTGGCGGGTTCTCCCACCGCAAGCGGAGCCACCTTCTCCGATGTGAGCCCTTCCACCCCCTACGCACAGGCAGTGGCCTGGGCAGTGAAGGAGGGTATCACCAACGGAACCTCTGCCACCACATTCTCCCCCAGTGCGACCTGCACCCGCGGCCAGATCGTCACCTTCCTGTATCGTGACATGGCCTGAAAATGACAAAAAAGACCGGATCCCCTCATCAGTCTGCTTCGCAGACAGCTTCTCCCCAGGGAGAAGCCTTGTCGTTGCTTGACAGGGGAGCCTTCTCCCGTGGGGAGAAGGTGTCACGGCGTAGCCGTGACGGATGAGGGGACCTGAAAAAAAGAAAACCAGCCTGGACCATTCGGTCCAGGCTGGTTTTGTTATGCAAGGGGAGTTTCTTCGGTTGGCAGTGCCGCCTCTTCGGGGATCTGAGCAGGGTCCTGGGTCTCGGGGGCCACAGGAGGCTCTGTGGGGGTCTCCCCATCAGGCTGGACGGGAGCCTGGGGCTCTGTGGGGATCTCGGGCACAGACGGGACTTCGGGGGCTACAGGGGTCTCGGGGACCACAGGCTCCACCACAGTCTCTTCCTCCTGCTCGGGGACTTCCGTCCGTGCGGGGGCGTTGTTTGCACCGGGCAGGTACAGCAGAGGATCGATGGGGCTGTTGTGGTAGCGCACCTCGAAGTGGACGTGAGGACCGGTAGACCGGCCGGTGGAGCCCACAGCGGCCACAGGCTGGCCCTGGGTGACCGTGTCGCCCGCCTTCACCAGCAACTGGGAGCAGTGGGCGTAGTAGGTCTGGAAGCCGCCCGGGTGGGTGAGGATCACCAGGTTGCCATAAGTGCCTCGCTCTCCGGCGAAGGCAACCACGCCGTCAGCGGCGGCATTGATGGCGGTGCCGGCGGGGGCGGGGATGTCGATGCCCCGGTGGAAGTTGGTCTCACCAAAGATGAAGCGGTAGCCGTAATCCGAGGAGATGGCCCCCCGAACGGGCCACAGGAAGAGACAGCCATCGGGAAGCTGGGGCTTGGGCTGGGTGCCGGTGCCCACGATGAGGGGAACGGATTCGGTGAGGGTGACGGTGTTCAGGTCGGAACTGGCGATGGTCACGCCGCATCGCTTGACCACCCGGGCCAGGACCTGGTCTTCGCCGGTCTTGCCCTCCTGGATGATCCGCTGTTCCCCGGTGAACATGGTGGGGTCGGGCTGGGTCTCCAGCTTGGGGGTGGTGGTCCGGGTGAGGGACTGCTCTTCGATGGTGGAGACCACCAGCAGGGGGCAGGACTGCTCCACGGTGAGCAGGAGACCTTCCTCCAGAGGGGTGCCGAACTGGTCGGCCATGACCTCTGCCAGGTCGGCCGTGTCCACCTCTTCGGCGATGTCGGCCATACCGATGGCCAGAGCCTTGGGGGAGAGGTCCATTTCGGGGTTCAGTTCCTGGAGCCGCTCCTGGGTCATGTTGAACCGGGCCATGAGGCCCTCCAGGGTGTCCCCGGCCTGAACGGTGTAGGGGAAGGTTCGGGGGGTCTCGGCCAGGAGCAGGTCGGCCAGCTCCCGGGCAGTGGACACCCCCTGCTCTGCGGGCAGGTATTCATACCGCAGATTTACCTGGCTGTCAAAAGTGACCGACAGGGTCTCCGGGGTGGTGTAGTGGTTGGTGACCAGGGAGAGAGCCTCCTGGATGATTTCTGCACGCTCGGCAGCGCCCACCAGGATGCCGTCCACAGAGATGGTGTACACGTGCTCCAGCTCCGGGATGATCTCCATGATGGAGTCGGTGGCCTGGGTGAGCTCCTCCACCTGGTCCTTGGGGGCCAGGGTGGTGCGGATGGTGACATCTTCTGTGAATGCGTAGTCGGTGGCCAGGATGCGGGAGGTCTTGGCCTCGGCCTTGGACACGGCGGCAGAGTAGGTCTCCTCGCTTTGGATATAAGTGACCGTCTTGCCCTGGGCGTCCACCGTGTAGCACAGGGTGCAGGAGGTGGCCAGCACAGAGCCGGTGAGGATCACAGCCGTCAGCCCCAAAAAGGGCAGGCTGGATTTAACAGGATGGGCAGCGCTCCATTCCTCGCCCTTGCGGCGGAGGGTCTGAAGGCTGCGGATGAAGTGTGAGAGTTTGGGATCTCGATCACCCATGGGGATCGACCTCCTTTCGCTGGGATCAGGGAATGAGCTGGATCATGGCGGCCTGGTTGCCCCGCCGGTCCCCCATCTTTCGGTGGGACCAGTAGAGCTCCGGGTGGCAGCCGGTGCAGAGGGGAAGGACCTCCAGGTGGTCGGGGGTCACTCCGACAGCGGTGAGCTGCCAGGTGAGGATGCCTTTCAGGTCCACCTGGAATTTTCCGTTGGGCAGGGTGGTGACGTGGTCCATGACACCGGGACCCAGCTGAGCGGTCATGGCGGTGGGCACATCGTCGTGGGTCTCAAAACAGCAGGGGCCGATGCCCGGGCCGATGGCGGCCAGAACGTCCTTGGGATCGCTGTCGTAGAGATCCTGCATTTTTTTGACCGCCTTGGGGGCAATGCCCAGAGCGGTCCCCCGCCAACCGGAGTGTACGGCGGCGATGACCTTCTTCACGGGATCGTAGAGAAGGACGGGGATGCAGTCGGCGTAGTAGATGGTCAGGCACAGACCGGGCTGGTCGGTGATGAGACCGTCGGCATCGTAGGGGATGGGGGCGAAGATGTCGGCCAGCACGTCGGAGGCCTGGACCACCCGGATGGTGTCCTCGTGGACCTGGTGGGAAAAAACCAGGCCGTTCACGTCGGTGCCCAGGGCGGCGCAGAACCGATGATAGTTCTCCCGGACGGCCTCGGGGCTGTCGTGACGGGTCAAGCCTAAGTTCAGCTCGGCGCAGTGTCCGGTGCTGACACCCCCCAGCCGGGAGGCAAAGCCGTGGGCCACCCCTCCGGCGGCGGAAATCTGATCAGAGGTGTGAAAGACCACCTTATCTTTGGTTTGCATGGTAAAGGGCATAGTTACACCTCCAGGTTAAAAAATGTAGGGGCGGCTATCAGCCGCCCGCGGGCGGATAGTATCCGCCCCTACATAGCTTGCGGGAAATCAGCCCTGCTTATCTTTTAAGTAGCAGCACTTCTTATACTTCTTGCCGCTGCCGCAGGGGCAGGGATCGTTGGGGCCCACCTTCACGGCCTTGCGGACGGGGGCCTTCTTCACGGTGCCGTCGCTGCCGCCGGAGGTGCCGGTGACCTTGGCCACGCGCTCCCGCTGGATCTCAGGGGTCTGGACCCGGGCGGCAATGATCCGGCGGATGGTCTCCTCCTGGATGGCCTGGATCATGCCCTCGAACATCTCAAAACCTTCCTGCTTGTAGGCATCCACAGGGTTGGTCTGGGCGTATGCACGCAGGCCCACGCCCTGCTTCAGTTCCTGCAT
>JAFZEB010000005.1 GCA_017560855.1 Ruminiclostridium sp. | reverse complement strand
CCGACTGGTGTATCTCCCGTCAGCGCCGCTGGGGTCTGCCCATCCCCGTGTTCTACTGCAAGGACTGCGGCAAGCCTGTCTCCACCCCCGAGTCCATCGAGAAGATCTCCAAGCTCTTTGACGAGCACGGCTCCAACATCTGGTTCGAGAAGGACGCCATGGAGCTGGCCTGCGAAGGCCTGACCTGCCCCCACTGCGGCGGCAAGGACTTCGACAAGGAGACCGACACCCTGGACTGCTGGTTCGACTCCGGTTCCACCCACTTTGCCTCCCTTATGAAGGACACCCCCGAGATGTGGCCTGCTGACGTCTACCTGGAAGGCGCTGACCAGTATCGCGGCTGGTTCCAGTCCTCCCTGCTGACCTCCGTCGGCGCTCTGGACCAGGGTGCTCCCTTCCGTCAGGTCCTGACCCACGGCTGGGTCGTGGACGGCCAGGGCCGCGCCATGCACAAGTCCCTGGGCAACGGTGTGGACCCCGCTGACCTGATCAAGGACTTCGGCGCAGACATCGTCCGTCTGTGGGCCGCTTCCTCTGACTACCATGCAGACGTCCGCTGCTCCAAGGAGATCTTCAAGCAGCTGAGCCAGAACTACCTGAAGTTCCGCAACACCGCTCGTTACTGCCTGGGCAACCTGGACGGCTTCGATGCCAACAACCTGGTTGCTGCCGCTGACATGGAGGAGCTGGACCGTTGGGCCATCTCCCGCCTGAACGTCCTCATCGAGCGCTGCTTCAAGTCCTACAAGGAGTATGACTTCTCCACCATCACCCACGCCATCAACGACTTCTGCGTGGTCGAGATGTCCAACTTCTACCTGGATATCATCAAGGACCGTCTGTACTGCGAGGGCAAGGACTCTCAGCTGCGCCGCTCCGCACAGACCGCTATGTACCTGATCCTGGACACCATGACCAAGATCATGGCACCCATCCTGTGCTTCACCTGCGACGAGATCTGGCTGGCTATGCCCCATGCTGAGGGCGCAGACACCCGCAACGTCCTGTTCAACGAGATGAACCCTGTCTTCACCGAGTACGCTCTGGACGAGGCATCCATGGCCAAGTGGACCAAGATCATCGCCATCCGTGACGTGGTCAACGTGGCTCTGGAAGCTGCCCGTGCCGAGAAGAAGATCGGTAAGGGTCTGGAAGCCAGCGTGGCTCTGACCGTCACTGCCGAGGAAGCCTTCCTGGCTGACATGGAGCCCCAGGCTCTGGCAGACCTGTTCATCATCTCCCAGGTGTCCGTCACCGTGGGCGATGCTGTCTCCGCTGCTGTGGAGCCCGCAGCCGGCGAGAAGTGCCAGCGCTGCTGGAAGGTCCTGCCCACCGTCAACGCAGAGGGCCTGTGCCCCCGCTGCGCTTCCGTTGTGAAGTCCTTCATCTAATAAGCAAACAAACTTGCGGCCGGCCTTATGGCCGGCCGCAATTCTTTTGAAAGGAGGGGCCCCATGCCCTACTTCATTTTGGTCGCCCTTCTGGTGGTCATTGACCAGGTGGTGAAATACCTGACCCGGGCCAACATCGCCCTGGGGGAACATCTGGATTTCATCCCCGGTTTTGACCTGACCTACATCCAGAACACCGGCGCGGCCTTCTCCATTCTCAGCCAGCACACCTGGATCCTCACTGCCCTGTCCGGGGTGGTCTCCCTGATTTTGGCGGTGATGCTGGCCAAGAACTACTTCCCCGAAAAGATCGCCAAGTTCTCCATGGCCCTCCTGCTGGGTGGCGCCATCGGAAACTTCATCGACCGGGCCTTCTTCGGGTTCGTCACCGATATGTTTGCCACCACCTTCATGGATTTCCCTGTCTTTAACGTGGCCGACATGGGTGTGGTGGTGGGAGGGTTCCTCCTGTGCTTCTACGTGCTTCTGTCCATGAAAGACGAGATCAAGGAGGAGAAGAAATGAACATCACCCTCATTTCCCAGGAAAACGGGGTCCGGGCCGACCAGTTCCTGTCCCAGTCCCTGGATAACCTGACCCGGTCCGCCGCCCAGAAGCTGCTGGAGGCCGGGCATGTCCTTCGTAGCGGCAAGGCCCTGAAAAAGAACGACAAGCTCAAGGAGGGGGACGAGATCACCGTCCTCATCCCCGACCCCACCGAAGTGGAGATCCTCCCCCAGGACATCCCCCTGGATGTGGTCTACGAGGACGAGGATGTCATCGTGGTGAACAAGCCCGTGGGTATGGTGGTCCATCCCGCCCCCGGCCACCCCGACGGCACCCTGGTGAACGCCCTCATGTTCCACTGTGGGGACAGCCTTTCCGGCATCAACGGGGAGCTGCGCCCCGGCATCGTTCATCGCATTGACCGGGACACCAGCGGCCTCATCATCGCCGCCAAGAACGACGCTGCCCACCTGGCCCTGGCCGACCAGCTCCAGGACCACTCCCTCTACCGGGAGTATGAGGCGGTCATCATCGGGGGACTGAAGACCGACGAGGGTACCATCGACCTGCCCATCGCCCGCCATGCCACCGACCGCAAGAAAATGGCCATCAACCACTACAGCGGCCGTCGGGCGGTGACCCACTGGACCGTTCTGGAGCGGTTCTCTGGGTACACCCACCTCCAGTGCCGTCTGGAGACCGGCCGTACCCATCAGATCCGTGTCCACCTGGCGGCCCAGGGCCACCCTGTGCTGGGTGACCCGGTGTACAACGGGGAACGAAAGGGCTTCCCCGAGCTGGCTGGTCAGTGCCTCCACGCCCGGAAGCTCTCCTTTATCCACCCCCGGACCGGGGAGCGGCTGACCCTGGAGTGCCAACTGCCCCCTTACTTCACCGCCACCCTGACCCGGTGCGCCAAGATGCAGTGAGAGAGGAGCGGTGACCATGGGTAAATTTGACGGCGTGCTTCTGGCCGCCGATTACGACGACACCTACTACGACCGGACTTTTACCATCTCCCCCGAGAATCGCCGGGCTGTGGAAAGCTTCATGGCCCAGGGGGGCCGCTTTGTGGTGGCCACCGGTCGGTCCTATATCAACTTTGCCATCCAGATGGAGGTGGAAAAGCCTCCGCTCAACGGACCGGTGATCCTGTCCAACGGGGCCTCCATCCATGATTTTTCCACGGGAGAAACTCTGTGGGAACAGACCCTGCCGGAGGGAACCTCTGCCCTTCTGGAGGAGGTCTGCGCCGCCTTCCCGGAGGTGGGCTTTGAGGCCTACCACGGGGACCAGGTGTACACCTACCGGGCCAACACGGTCACCGACCGGCACTTGAAGCGGTGCCAGCTGGAGGGGATCCCCAGCGAGATTTTACGGATGCCCACCCCCTGGCTGAAGGTCATCCTTCAGCATGAGAGCACTTCCTACCTCCACCAGGTCCTGGACTTCATCCGGGTCCGATCCAAGGACTACGAGCTGACTTTCTCCAATTCGGTCCTGCTGGAAATGACCGCCAAGGGGGCCAACAAGGGCCTGTGCGTCAAGTGGCTGGCCGACCGCCTCGGCATCCAGCCCCAGCACATCTACTGCGTGGGCAACGGCGGCAACGACATCCCCATGCTGGAGGTGGCGGCTGTCCCCTTCGCCCCCGACGACTGCTACCCCGATGTTCGTGCCTGGGGACCGGTGATCCTGCCCCCCTGCAACGACCACTGCATCGCCCGGCTCATTGAGATTTTAGAGGAACGATATGCGTGAACAAAGCCCTGACGGATGTCAGGGCTTTGTTTGTATAGCGATTGCTTGGAGTCAAAAGAAAAGGCTCCCCTTGATAGGGGAGCCGATTACTGCGTCCGAAGAGATTGTAGGGGCGATTCACGAATCGCCCGAAACGTGGGTTATATCCTAAAGGCATCGGGCGGATGCTATCCGCCCCTACATGGAATACGGGTGGTGGGTGTATGTAGGGGCGGCTATCAGCCGCCCGAAGGGATCACCGTCCCGGGTTTCCCCCCATGCAATGCTGGGCGTAGTCCCAGTCAGATTTTTTCACATAAAAGGTATACCGCCAGCGGGCACAGTCGTCCATAAAGGCGGCGGTGGTTCTTCGCCCATCAAAGGAGAGGGCAGGGCCTGCCAGATTGTCCTTGGTTTTCACCAGGTAATCGATCCCCGCCTGACTCAGGTTGGCGGCAATGCGGTCCCGCTGCTCCAGGGAGAAGACAACGGCCAATTCCTTCCGGTTGAAGAGGTGGATCATATGGGTCCCTCCTTTCTTTGGCAACATTGTAATATAAGAATATGAATTCGGCAAGAAAAAAGCCTTTTTCTCGACGGGAAACCGTGTTATAATGGACAATGTATCAGTATGCGATAAAATTTTCCGTTGGCCCCCTGGGCCAGGATTGGAGTATTATGAAAGAAAGAAGACCTGATTCCCGTCCTTCCCGCCAGAACCGGGAGGACTCCCCTGCAGACGGCATCATCGAAGGCCGCAACGCCGTCATTGAAGCCCTCCGTGCAGGCACCAACATTGACAAGATCTTTATCATGAAGGGCGAAGTGGACTCCGCTCTGGGCCACATTGCCTCCACTGCCCGGAAGCAGGGCATCGTGGTGGCCGACGCCGACAAGAACAAGCTGGACAAGATGAGCCGCACCAACTCCCACCAGGGTGTCATTGCTGTGGCCTCCGTCCGGGAGTACGCCACCATTGAGGACATTCTGGAGATCGCCCGGAAGAAGGGGGAACAGCCCCTCATCGTGGTGTGCGACGAGCTGTCCGACCCCCACAACCTGGGCGCAGTCATCCGTACCGCTGAGTGCGCCGGCGCTCACGGCGTGGTCATCCCCAAGCGCAGAAGCGCAGGTCTTACCGCCGTGGTGGCCAAGACCTCTGCGGGTGCCGTCTCCCACATGGCTGTGGCCCGTGTGGCCAACCTGCCCTCCCTGTTGAAGGACCTGAAGAAGCAGGGCATGTGGATCTTCGGCACCGCCGCCGACGGCACCACCAGCCTGTATGAGGCCGACCTGAAGGGTCCCGCCGTCATCGTCATCGGTTCCGAGGGCGACGGCATGGGCCGCCTGGTCACCGAGAACTGCGACTTCCTGGTGAGCATCCCCATGAAGGGCAAGCTCAACTCCCTGAACGCCAGCGCCGCCGCCGCCATCCTCCTCTACGAGGCCGTGCGTCAGCGCCTGTAACCCCTCACCCAAGGAAAAGAGGATATTCTAATGTCAGATGACAACAAGTTCAGCTTAGGGGATATCCTGTGGGAATATGCGGACTACACGCCGCCGGAGCTGGAGACCACCCCCTGGGTCCCCCTGCCCCCTGACACCCCGGAGGCACCCCCTGCCCCGGCGGTCCAGCCGGGGATGCCCTCCCCCCAGCCGGCCTCTCCCCCGTCTGCCGACCCGGAGGGCGGAAAGCGGCTGGCTCCCCAGCCCCAGGCAGGGCAGCCCCTCCCGGCCAACCAGGTCCCGGTGAAGGCCGCTCCCAAGGAGGAGCCAAAACCTGCGGCTCCTTCCCCTCAGCCTGTACCCCAGCCCCAAGCACCCCAGGCGACACCCGCACCTGCACCCTCTGCCCCGGCAGAGGAGAAGGAGGAACCGGCCCAGACCGGTCTGCCCGAGAGCGACGGGCCGGAGGTCATCGCCTTTACCCCCGATCCCACCCCGGAAGCCCCTGCCCAGGGGGAGACGCCCCCGGCGGATCAGCCAGCCGCCGAAGGGACGGAAGCCCCGGCAGAGGGAGAGACCCCTGTCCAGGAGGCCCAGCCCCAGGAGGGGGAAGCTTCTGCCGCTGAGACCTCCGCAGAAGAGGGCCAGACGGAAGCCACCCAGGCCGAGCAGCCCCAGTCCGGCCCCACTCAGCAGCAGAAGGCCCGTCAAGCCGCTGCTGCTGCTGCCGCTGCCGCCAGGGCAGCGTCCAAAGACAAGTTTAAGCTGAAGCGGGAGCGCAAGCCCCGTCCCCAGCCTGAGGCCCCCCCCGACGCCCCCCCTGCCCAGCTGGCTTCCGAGCTCCATCAGGGGCTGTCCGCCACCAAAGGAAAGGTCATCGGCGCCGCCTGCGTCACCGGCTTCCTGCTGGTCTTGGCCCTGGTGGAGAGCGGTCTGCTCCTCTTCCTGGACGGCTTCTTCCCGGAAGAGCTCTTCCTGCCCCTTGGCATGGCCGCCTTTGTGGTGGCCGCCATCCTGTGCGGGGATGTGCTGAAGGAGGGGTTGGTCCAGCTTACCAACGGCAAACCCAACGGGGACACCCTGGCCCTTTTTGCAAGCCTTATTGCATTGGTGGACGGCATCTCCCTGCTGGCCTTTGACCTGCGGGAGAACACCCTGCCCTTCTTTGCCCCCTGCGCCCTGGTGCTGACCTTCCACCTGGCGGGCCGCTACTGCACCCAGTCTGCCCGGTATCGGGCCTGCCGGGTGGCCTGCTCCGTGGCCCAGCCCTATGTGGTCACCCAGGACCCCAACCTTCTCAATAATCAGCTTGCTTTCCGAAAGTGGATCGGTATCCCCCGTGGCTTCGGCAGTCAGATCCGCACCCTCAGCGAGGGCGAGTTCCGTTTCCAGCGGCTTACCCCTGTGCTGATGGTGGCCTGTGTCGTCCTGTCCCTCATTACCACGGTGGCCCACCACCAGCCGGAGCTGGCCTTCTGGTCCCTGTCTGCCCTCTTCTGCGCCGCCTCTACCCTGGGCGTGTCCCTGACCTTCAGCCTGCCCATGCGTGTGCTGGGCCGGAAGCTGAACAAGGCAGGGGTCACCCTGGCCGGTTGGCCGGGGGCTCTGGCAGCAAAGGGCTCCAAGGGTGCCGTCCTTCAGGACTACGACATCTATCCCCCCGGCACCATCACCCTGATGACCGCCCGTCCCTTCGGTAACTGGAACATGGAGCGGATGACCTCTTATGCGGCTTCCGTGGTCCGGGCCTCTGGTTCCGGTCTGGCCTACGTCTTTGACCGGACCATGCGCAATGAACGGGGCAGCTACCTCCAGGTGGAAAAGCTCATCCTCCAGGAAAACGGCATCGTGGGTGTGGTCCAGGGCCAGCAGGTCCTGGTGGGCAACGGTGACTTCATGACCCGCCAGGGCATTACCCTGCCCGAAGGTGTCCGGGCCAAGGACGCCGTCTTCTGCGTGGTGAACCGGGAAGTGGCCGGTATGTTCGTTCTGAGCTACAACATCCACCCTACGGTGGAGCCTGCTCTGCGGACTCTCTTTGCCCATCGGTTCAACCCCATCCTGGCGGTT
>JAFZEB010000210.1 GCA_017560855.1 Ruminiclostridium sp. | reverse complement strand
GCTCTCCCTCTTTTATGTATAATGGCAACAGTTAATCAATTATACCTGTTTTTTGCCACATTGGCAAACCTTTTCTTTGACAAAACAGGAATTCCCTGCTCTTTTTTCCCTTGGCAGTCTCAAACCATGGACAGCTCTGTATTTCCCTCCATTTTTCTCTTAGCATCTTGCAAACAAACCCCGACTATGGTATGCTATGCAAAGATGTTAGGCTGTGGTTACTTATATCCTCAGTCTCCCACATACGAAATTTTGAATAGAAAGTTGAGATGATTGGTCCCTTATGGACAGTACCTGTATAGCAATTATCGTTGCTCTTGTGATTTTGGTCCTTATGTCCGCCTGGTTCTCCTCTACAGAGACCGCTTACTCTTCGGTCAGCAAGATCCGACTGAAGAGCAAGGCCGAGGATGGCAACGTCCGCGCCCAAAAAGTGCTGGATCTGCTGGAGCAGTATGACAAGCTCCTCTCCTGTATCCTCATCGGCAACAACATCGTGAACCTGACCGCAGCCTCCCTTGGTACCGTTCTCTTTACCAAACTGTATCCCATCTATGGCCCTGCCATTTCCACGGCAGTCCTGACCATCGCTATTCTCATCTTTGGTGAGATCACCCCCAAAACCATGGCAAAGGATAACCCGGAAAAGTTCTGTACCCGTGCCTATCCCATCCTGCGGGTCCTGCTGGTCATCCTGAGCCCTCTGCATTGGTTCTTTGGCCTGTTCAGCAAGGCTGCTATGAAGATCTTCCGCACCAGCAAGGAAGAGGGCATCACCGAAGAAGAGCTCATCACCATGGTGGAGGAAGCCGAAAGCGAAGGTGGTCTGGAAGCCCACGAAAGCGAACTGATCCGCGCTGCCATTGAGTTCAATGACATGGAAGTGGAAGAGATCCTTACCCCCCGTGTGGATATTGTGGCCGCACCGGACACCGTCACCATGGAGGAACTGGCTGTTCTCTTTGCTGAGAGCGGATACTCCCGTATCCCGATCTACCAGGGTTCCATCGACAACATCATCGGTCTGGTCCACGAGAAGGATTTCTTCTCTGCCCGCTTCCATAATCATACAGATGTAAAGAGCTTGATCAGCAAGGTCTTCTATACCACTGCCACCGCTCAGATCTCCGATCTGCTGCGGCTGTTGCAGATCCGCAAGTGCCACATGGCTGTGGTTGTGGATGACTACGGCGGCACCATGGGTATCGTCACCCTGGAAGATATCCTGGAAGAACTGGTGGGCGAGATCTGGGACGAGCACGACGAAGTCATTGAAGAGTTCAAGCAGCAGGAAGACGGCAGCTACCTGATCTCCTGTTCTGCCAACTTGGATGATCTCTTCGACCGTTTCTCTATCCGTGCCGTGGACATTGACTCCGCCTCCATCAGCGGCTGGGTCATGGACCAGATGGGCCGTCTCCCCGTGGAGGGCGACCACTTTGTCTACGAAAACCTGGACGTCACCGTCACAAAGCTGGAACACCACCGCATCCTTGAGATCCGCGTGGCTGTGATCCCCGAACCCGAAGAAGAATAATATCTCCCATAACAAAGGCCCGGAGCTGTGCTCCGGGCCTTTTGTCATATCCAGTATTTTTCTTTCATATCCCCCCGGAGGCAGAGCATACTATCTTCACCACAGATGGAAGAAGGTGTGCCGTTGAGCCTGATCCCCTGCACAGACCCCTGCCTCTACCAGCAGGATGGCTATTGTTCCCTCACCCGGGCGGTCTCCATGGGATCCCCCTGCAAGGACTGCATCCACTTCCTGCCCAGGTCATCTTCACAGAAGAACAGCCAGCGCTTCCCGGATGTTCTTCACCGGGATCAACTGTAAGCCCTCCGGCGGAGTGATGGTCTTTTTCCCCATATTCTTGGGAACCAGGCACTTGGTAAAACCAAGACGGCGGACTTCGGACAACCGCTGGCCGAGACCGGACACCGAACGAAGCTCACCGGTGAGACCTACTTCTCCAATGGCCACCAGGTCAGCAGGAACAGGCCGGTCACGGAAGCTGGAAGCCAAGGCCAGGATGGCTGCCAGGTCAGCCCCGGGCTCGTCCAGGTACAGGCCGCCGATAACATTTAAGTAGGCATCGCAGGTGTTCACCGCCAGACCACCCCGCTTTTCCAGGACCGCCATCAGGAGCATGGCACGGTTGTAGTCAAAACCGTTGCTGCTGCGACGGGGATTGCCAAAAGCGGTGGGGGTCAGCAGAGCCTGGACCTCCGCCAGAACGGGACGGGCACCCTCCATGACGCAGGCCACACAGGTGCCCGGCTCCTCGGTGAGACGTCCCTCCAACAGCATCTGGGAGGGATTGGGCACCTCGGTCAGACCGGTATCATTCATCTCAAAGACACCGATCTCATTGGTGGCACCGTAGCGGTTCTTGGCCGCCCGGAGAATGCGGTAGGACATGTGGCGGTCGCCCTCAAAGTAGAGGACGCAGTCCACCATGTGTTCCAGGACCTTGGGGCCTGCCAGGTTGCCCTCTTTGTTTACATGACCGATGACAAAGACAGTGGTCCCCTGGCTTTTGGCCATCTGCATCAGGGACATGGTGCAGTCCTTCACCTGGGAAATGCTGCCGGGGGAGCTGGTCTGCTCCCCGTTGTACATGGTCTGGATAGAGTCCACAATGAGGATATCCGGCTGGGTCTCCTCCACTGCCGAGATCACCACATCCAGGCTGTTTTCCGCAAAAAGGTAGAGACCCATCTGCCCCACCCCCAAACGCTCGGCCCGAAGCTTCAGCTGCCGTTCGGATTCCTCACCGGATACATAGAGGACCTTGGCAAAGCGGCAGAGCTGGTCGCAGATCTGGAGCATCAGGGTGGACTTACCGATACCCGGTGCGCCGCCGATCAGGACCAGAGAGCCCTTCACCGCACCGCCGCCCAAGACTCGGTCCAACTCAGCCAGACCGGTGGTGAACCGGATCTCCTGGGCAAGGTCCATTTCAGAAACCAGTTTGGGTTGATTCAAAGAGACACTGCCCACCATGGGCTTAGCGGTCGTGCTTCGCCCTCTGACCTTCCCCTGAGCAGGCTGTTCCACGATGGTGTTCCAGGCCCCGCAGGCAGAGCATTGGCCCTGCCACTTGGGGGTCTCGTTGCCGCACTGTGTACAATAGAACAGGGTTTTTATTTTCATATCAGGCTTTCCCCTTCCTGTGTATCGCCGTATTGCAGATAGCCAGCTCCCAGCACCATGGCCAGCTTCCGCTGATAGCCCCCGTCCCGGAGCAGAACATCCTCCTCCGGGTTGGACAAAAATCCACACTCCACCAGGACAGCCCGACAGGAGACATGGTTCATTAAGTAGACAGAATTCGGAATCCGATGGGATTCTCGCTGGTTGGTCGGGTCCAGATGCTTCCGCACCAGTTCCTGAATCCCCTGGGCCAGGGGCCTTGACTGGATCTCCTC
>JAFZEB010000209.1 GCA_017560855.1 Ruminiclostridium sp. | reverse complement strand
TATGCCAAGTATCTGGAGCGGGGGAACATCGAGGTGGCCCCTCTGGCCTACATGCGCGGCCGTACCCTGGACGACTCCTTCATCATTCTGGACGAGGCCCAGAACACCTCCCGGGAGCAGATGAAGATGTTCCTGACCCGTCTGGGCTTCGGCTCCAAGATCGTCATCACCGGCGACATCACCCAGATCGACCTGCCCGGCGACAAGGTCTCCGGCCTGAAGGAGGCCATGCGGGTCCTCCAAGGCGTGGAGGGCATCCAGATCTGCCGCCTGAACGACAGCGACGTGGTCCGCCATGTGATCGTCCAGCGGATCATCAAGGCCTACGAGGAAGACGAGAAGAACCGGAGCAAGAACCAGCCCGGAAACCATAAGAAGCACGAGAATAAGAAAAGTTAAGGGTGACCCCGACGTTGCCCGGGCGGCTGATAGCCGCCCCTACATGGGGTTGCGTTCCATGATGTAAGGGCGGATAGTATCCGCCCGCACCCTGTCGAGATACGAACCACTTTGAGGATAGAAAGCGAGAACTGCATGAGACATGATATCTACATCGATTGGGAGCTGTCTGGTCCCAATCCCTACAAGCCCCTGCTGACCCGTGTCATCACCGCTGCCCTGGAGGCAGAGAAGGTGGACATCGGCTGCGCCGTGGACGTCCTCCTCACCGACGACGAGGGCATCCGGGAGATCAACCTGGAACACCGGAACATCGACAGCGCCACCGACGTGCTGTCCTTCCCCATGCTGGAGCTCACCCCCGGCGTTCCCCCCGCCGGGGAGAACGAGGAGGAGCTGGACCTGGAGACCGGCCTGTGCCCCCTGGGCGACATGGTCATCTCCGTGGACCGGGCCAAGGAGCAGGCCGAGGAGTTCGGCCACAGCGTCCAGCGTGAGATGGCCTACCTGGCCGTTCACTCCGTCCTCCACCTGCTGGGCTATGACCACCTGGATGAGGGCCCCCAGAAGGCCCAGATGCGAGCCCGGGAAGAGGCCATCCTGGAGAGCCTGGGGGTCACCCGGGACAGCTGGAACGAGGACCTGGACAAGCCCCTGGAGCCCTCCTTCCTGCGAGAGGAAGAGGAGGAGATCAAGCGCTGCGGCATCCTGACCATCTGCGGCCGTCCCAACGTGGGCAAGTCCACCCTGACCAATGCCCTGGTGGGGGAAAAGATCGCCATCGTCAGCAACAAGCCCCAGACCACCCGCAACCGCATCTGCGCCGTCCTCACCCGCGGGGACAGCCAGTTCGTCTTCATGGACACCCCCGGCCTGCACAAGGCGGCCAACCGCCTGGGTGACTACATGGTGGACGTGGTCAAGAAGAGCGTGGCCGACGTGGACGGCATCCTCCTGCTGGTGGAGCCCATCCCCAATGTGGGCGGCCCCGAGAAGGAACTCATCGAGCAGATCAAGCGCATGAAGGTCCCCTCCGTCCTGGTCATCAACAAGATCGACACCGTGGAAAAGCCCGAGCTGCTGGCCGTCATTGATGCCTACAGCAAGGTCCACAACTTCGATGCCATCGTGCCCATCTCCGCCAAGCGGAAGGACGGCATTGAGGAGCTCATGGAGCTGCTGTCCGGCTACCTGCCCGAAGGCCCCCAGCTCTTCCCCCGGGACGTGGTCACCGACCAGCCCGAAAAGCAGATCTGCGCCGAGATCGTGCGTGAGAAGATCCTCTACTCCCTGGAGAAGGAGATCCCCCACGGCACCGCTGTGGAGGTCACCAAGTTCTCCGAGCGTGACAGCGGCATCATCGACCTCCACGTGACCATCTATTGCGAGAAGGCCTCCCACAAGGGCATCATCATCGGCAAGCAGGGCTCCATGCTGAAGAAGATCTCCACCATGGCCCGTGAGGACGTGGAGCGGTTCATGGGCACCAAGGTCTATCTGGAGACCTGGGTGAAGGTCAAGGAGAACTGGCGAGACAACCTGAACCTGATCCGTAACTTCGGCTACGACAACAGGGACTAAACCAGATATGGCAGGTTGTGCCCTGTCGGCGGGCGGCTGATAGCCGCCCCTACATGGTGCATCCTTTGGTGGGAACGTAGGGGCGGATAGTATCCGCCCGCGGGCAAATGCGGTTTGTCCCTGGCCAATCATTCCCACCCATAAACTTCCGCCCTCCCCACACCCTATGGGTAAGGGGGTGTGGTTATGAATGAACAACAACTGCGGGACCTGTTCTTTCGGACAGGCCTGCCCGAGGCCTATACCCTGGCCGGGGCAGTCCGACGCCGGGAGCAGACCCAAGAGAGAAGGGAAGACCATGCGGCTCACCACCCAGGGGATCATCCTCCGGGAAGTCAACTACAGAGAGGCGGATAAGATCCTCACGGTCCTCACCCGGGATTTTGGCAAGCAGACTGTGAAGGCCCCCGGCTGTCGGCGGAAGACCAGCCGTCTCACGGCGGGAAGCCAGCTGCTGGTCTATTCCGACCTGACCATCAACCAGCGGGGGGACTACCTCACCCTGGCCGAGGCAGATCCACTCCAGCAGTTCTGGGGGGTGAGGGAGGACCTGGAGAACCTGGCCCTGGCCTCTTACTTTGCCGAGGTGGCCGACAGTTCCTGCCAGGAGGGGGAGGACAGCGGAGAGGTCTTATCCCTCCTGCTCAACGCCCTCTATGCCCTGGACACCCTGAAAAAGCCCCGGGAGCTGGTGAAGGCCGCCTTCGAGCTGCGGCTTCTGGTCCTGACGGGCTACGAGCCTCTGCTGGACAGCTGTGCCGTCTGCGGTCAGCCGGACCCGGAGGGCCCCCGGCTAAACCTGTCCCAGGGTGTTCTCCACTGCGCCCGGTGCAGAGCTGGGGTAGGGGGTGGGGTCTCCATGCCCATCACAGAAGGGGCTCTGGCGGCGGCACGGCACATCGTGTCGGGAAACCCCAAGAAACTTTTTTCCTTCTCTCTGGCCCCTGAGAGCATGGCGTCTCTGGGAACGGCCGCCGAGGCCTTCCTTATGACCCAGCACGAGCGGGGATTCCGCACGTTAGACTACTACAAGCAATTGCAAAGGAGCATCCTATGATGGATCTTTTTGAAAAATCCATGCACACCCTGGAGCTGCCCAAGGTCCTGGACCTGCTGGCATCCCAGGCGGTCACCGAGGAGGGCAAGCGCCGGGCGTTGGAGCTTCGGCCCGAGACCGACCCTGACGAGGTGGCCAAGCGCCTGAAGGAGACTTCTGCCGCCGTGGACATGATGGTCCTCAAGGGCAGCCCCTCCTTCACCGGCATCCGGCCTGTGGTGGGTTCCCTCCACCGGGCCGACATGGGCGGCACCCTGAATACCCGGGAGCTGATGGACATCGCCCGGGTCCTGTCTGCTGCCCGGTCCGCCAAGGACTACGGCGACGGCGCCAGCGAGAAGAAGACGGTCATCGACTGGCTCTTCCGGTCCCTCCACCCCAACCGCTTCCTGGAGGAGAAGATCACCACCTCCATCGTGGGGGATGGGGAACTGGCCGACTCCGCCAGCCCGGAGCTGGCCTCCATCCGCCGGCACATGCGTGCCACCGAGAGCCGGGTCCGCGACATCCTCCAAAAGATCATTTCTTCCTCCCAGGCCAAGTTCCTCCAGGAGAGCATCATCACCCAGCGGTCCGGCCGCTATGTGGTGCCTGTCAAATCCGAGCACAAGAACGAGATCCCCGGCCTGGTCCACGACCTGTCCGGTTCCGGCAACACCTTCTTCATTGAGCCTATGGGGGTGGTGAAGGCCAACAACGAGCTCCGTGAGCTCCAGGCCAAGGAGGAGAAGGAGATCGACCGCATCCTGGCAGAGATGTCCGCCGAGGCGGCCTCCTTCAAGGAGGATATCAACCAGAACTATGACCTGCTCATCGCTCTGGACGGCATCTTCGCCCGTGGCCGACTGGCCTCCCGGATGCGGGCCATGGAGCCTGCCATCTCGGACAAGGCCATCGTTCTGCGCAAGGCCCGGCATCCCCTGCTGGACCCCAAGACCGCCGTGGCCAACGACCTGTCCCTGGGTGACACCTTCGACACCCTGGTCATCACCGGCCCCAACACCGGCGGTAAGACCGTTACATTAAAAACCATCGGCCTGCTGACCCTGATGGCTCAGTGCGGCCTGCATATCCCTGCCGCCGACGGCTCCACCATCCGTGTGTTCAAGCGGGTGCTGGCGGACATCGGCGACGAGCAGTCCATTGCCCAGAACCTGTCCACCTTCTCCTCCCATATGTCCAACATCGTGGGCATGCTGGAGGAGACCGACTACGAGACCCTCATCCTCTTCGATGAGCTGGGCGGCGGCACCGACCCCGTGGAAGGCGCGGCCCTGGCGGCCGCCATCTTCGAGAGCGCCCGGGAGCGTGGCGCTCTGGTGGCCGGCACCACCCACTACGCCGAGCTGAAGGTCTACGCCATGACCACCCAGGGTGTTGAGAACGCCTCCTGCGAGTTCGACGTGGAGACCCTGGCCCCCACCTATCGTCTCCTGGTGGGCATCCCCGGCAAGTCCAACGCCTTTGCCATCTCCAAGCGGCTTGGTCTGCCCGAGGACATCATCCAGAAGGCCAATGCCCGCATCAACGCCGAGAACATCCGCTTCGAGGACGTCCTGTCCAAGCTGGAGCTTCAGCGCCAGGAGATGGAGCGGGAGCAGCAGCAGGCCGCCAAGCTCCGGTTGGAGATGGAGCAGGCCTCTGCCAAGGCCCAGGAGTATCGGGATGCTCTGAAGAAGGAGCGGGAGAAGAGTGAAGCTGCCGCCAAGGCCGAAGCCCGTGCCATCATCGAGGATGCCCGCCGCACGGCAGACCAGGTCTTTGCCGAGCTGAACGACATGCGGAAAAAGGCCAAGAAGGAGGCAGACTTCCAGGCGGTCAACGACCAGCGGGCCGGTCTGCGCCAGAAGCTCAACCAGGCCGAGGGCAAGCTGGGAGCCAAGGAAGAGGCGGCACCCCCGCCCATGGTCCGTCCCGCCAAGCAGGGGGATGTGGTCACCATCCTCAAGACCGGCACCCAGGCCAACGTTCTGTCCGTGAACAAGGACGGCGTTCTCCAGCTTCAGGCAGGCATCCTGCGGATCTCTGCCAAGCAGGAGGAGGTCCGTGTGGTCACCGGGGAGACCCAGGCTCAGAAAGAGGCCAAGAAGTACATCAAGAAGACCGAGCACAAGCTCCGTTCCCTGGGGGCCAAGGCCGAGGTTGACCTGCGGGGCATGATGACCGACGAGGCCGAGCTGGCTCTCAGTCAGTTCATCGACCGGGCCATCGTGGGTAACCTCACCCAAGTCACCGTCATCCATGGCAAGGGAACCGGTGCGGTCCGTGCCGCCTGCCACAGCTACCTGAAGCGGTGCAAGGGGGTCAAGAGTTTCCGTCTGGGCCGCTTTGGCGAGGGTGAGACCGGCGTCACCATCGTTGAGCTGAAATAAGAAAAAATAACCCGGAAAAAGCGGGAAAATTGTGACAAATTCAGCGCTCTGCCAGTAAAAAGAGGATTGACGGAAACACGGTTTTTTGCTATTCTTAGGGTAGTATTTTTAGGGATAGAATCTCGGGAGGGAATTTTTATGTATATCAAGCAGGCAACTGTCAACAACCAGGTCGGCCTCCACGCAAGACCTGCCACCTTCTTTATTCAGAAGGCAAACGAGTTCAAGAGCACCATTTGGGTCGAGAAGGACGAGCAGCGCGTCAACGCAAAGAGCCTGCTGGGTGTCCTCTCCCTGGGCATCATCAAGGGCAGCACCATTGATCTGATCGCTGACGGCGTCGACGAGAAGGATGCTGTTGATGCACTGGTTGAACTGATCAGCTCCGATTTCGCTGACTGATTCTTACAAAGAAGTCGAAAAGCGCCGCAGCAGCGGCGCTTTTTTTGTGAGACAAAATGGACCCGCTTTGCTGGGCTCCATTTTGTGTCCTGCGGCCTGCTGTGCGCGCCCCTTGGGCACACTGGCAGGCCGAGAAGAATGTTTGCCCCAGCGGAGCCGGGACAAACATGAGTCCCCTCATCCGCCCTCTTCGAGGGCACCTTCTCCCCAGGGAGAAGGCTTAATGTATCGAGAAACGGCAAGGCTTCTCCTTGGGGAGAAGCTGTCACCGCAGGTGACTGATGAGGGGGCGACGACCCGAACCGTACCGAAAGGAGGCAGACCATGACCTTTGACGAACTGAAAGACAAGGCCCTCAGTCTGCCCCTCAAGCCTGGTGTCTATCTTATGATGGATAAGTCTGGCACGGTCATCTACGTGGGCAAGGCCAAGGCCCTGAAGAACCGGGTCAGCCAGTACTTCCACGACCAGGGGGCCCATTCCCCCAAGACCCGTGCCATGGTGGCCCAGATCGACCACTTCGATACGATTGTGGCCGGGTCGGAGTTCGAGGCGTTGGTGCTGGAGGCTGCCCTCATCAAGCGGCACAAACCCAGATACAATATCTTATTAAAGGATGACAAGGGTTACCCCTACATCCGTCTCTCCGTAAAGGACCCCTACCCTCAGTTTTCCATTGCAGGCCGCATGGCAGACGATGGAGCCCGGTATTTTGGCCCCTTCGGCGGCCGGGGGGATACCCAGGCCATCATCGACGCCCTTCGGGGCGCCCTGAAGCTGCCGGCCTGCGGGAAGAAGTTTCCCCGGGATATCGGTAAGGAGCGGCCCTGCCTGAACCACCACATGGGGCTTTGCGATGGATACTGCCGGAAGGAGATGACCCAGGACCAGCACCGCCAGGCCATGGACCAGGCGGTCCGCATTCTGGAGGGCAAGTTCAGCCAGGTGGAAAAGGACCTGTCCGAGGAGATGTTCCAGGCGGCAGAGAACCTGGAGTTTGAACGGGCCGCCGCCCTGCGGGATCGGCTCAAGGCCATTTCCCTCCTGGGCAAGCGGCAGAAGGTGGTGGCGGGATACCTGGCGGACACCGACGTGCTGGGCCTGTTTACCGGGGATGTGAGATCGGCCATGGCGGTCCTCCACTTTAAGGATGGCGAACTCACCAGCCGGGATCTGGAGGTCTTTCCCACGGAAGGAGAGGAACCTCAGGAGATCCTGGCGGCCTTTCTGGTCCAGTACTATGGGGAACGTGGCCTGCTGCCGAAACAGATCCTCCTGCCGGAAAACCTGGAGGGAGAGGCCGACATCGCCCGGCTGCTCTCCCGGCAGGCCGGACGGAAGGTGGAACTGGTCACCCCCCAGCGAGGGGCCAAGATGGACCTGATCCGCATGGCCCGGGAGAATGCCCAGGAGGAGGTCAAGCGCCTGACCACCAAGGCCGAGCGGACGGCAAAAATTTTGACCCTCCTGGCGGAAAAGCTGGAATTGCCCCAGCCCCCCCGACGCATTGAGGCCTACGACATCTCCAACACAGGTGCTTCGGATATCGTGGCGGCCATGACCGTGTTCGAGGACGGCAAGCCCAAAAAGAACGCCTATCGTTATTTTAAGATGAAGGACATGGACGGTCCGGACGACTACGCCTCCATGGAGCAGACCATCCGCCGCCGGTTCCAGCGGGACCGGGAGGGGGACGAGCGGTTCGCCAAGCGGCCCGACCTGCTCCTCATTGACGGCGGCGACACCCATGCGGCGGTGGCCCAGCGGGTGCTGACCGAGTTCGGGCTGGAGATCCCAGTTTACGGCATGGTCAAGGACGACCGCCACCGGACCCGTGCCCTCACCACCCCGGAAGGCCGGGAAATCGGCATCCAGGCCGTTCCCGCCCTCTTTGCCTTCATCGGCCAGATCCAGGAGGAGACCCACCGATCCGCCGTGGGCTTCCATCACAAGCAGCACACCAAGACCGGCACCGGCTCGGTGCTGGAGAAGATCCCCGGTATTGGGGAGACCCGACGAAAGGCCCTGCTGAAAGCCTTCGGCAGTGTGAAAGCCATCAAAGGGGCGGATCTGCAGGAACTGGAAAAGGTCCTGCCCAAGAACGCCGCCCAGTCGGTATACAACTACTTTAGAACCAAGGAGGAATGACCCATGCGCGTCATCACCGGTATTGCACGAGGCCGTCGGCTCAAGGAGCCCGTCGGCATGGAGACCCGCCCCACCGCCGACCGGGTGAAGGAGGCCATCTTTTCCAGCATTCAGTTTGAGGTAGAGGGCCGCAAGGTTCTGGACCTCTTCGGCGGCACCGGCCAGATGGGCATCGAGGCTCTCTCCCGGGGCGCGACTCACTGCACCTTTGTGGACCTGCAGAAGCAGGCGGTGGCCATCATCCGGGAGAATGTGAACGCCACCGGCTTCTCTGACCAGAGCACCGTCATCCAGGGGGATGCCCTGGCCTTCCTGTCCCGGTGCCGGGAGAAGTTCGACCTGATTTTCCTGGATCCTCCTTACGGCAGTGGTCTGCTGGAAAAAGCCATGGAACTCATCACAACGATTGACATTGTGAGCGAAAATGGTATAATAGTATGCGAAAATGGGTCGAACTCTGTTTGGCCTGTGGTCGCAGAGCCTTATCAGATGCAGAAAGAGTATCGATATGGCAAAATCAGAACAGCCCTCTATCGGCGCAACGCCGAGTGAAACGGCCAAGGGCGCTGACTAAGGAGAGACAAGGTCATGAAAACCGCAATTTACCCGGGCAGCTTTGACCCCATCACCCTGGGACATATCAACATCATCAAGAGAGCCGCAAACGCCTTCGACAAGGTCATCGTCTGCATCTCGGTGAACTCCGAGAAGAACGGCGGTCTGTTCACCCCCGAGGAGCGTCTGGAGCTGATGCGCAAGTGCATCAACGTGGAAAACGTGGAGTTCGACATCAACAGCGGTCTGGTGGCAGAGTATGCCCGACAGAAGGGTGCGCGGGTCCTGGTGAAGGGACTGCGGGCTGTGTCCGACTATGAGCAGGAAGTGCAGATGGCCATCATCAACAGCAAGATCAACCCCGATCTGGACACCATCTTCTTCCCCTCCAGCGAAAAGTATACCTATCTGAGTTCCTCCGTGGCCAAGGAGATGGCCCGGTACAACGCAGATTTGAGCGAATTTTTACCCAGAGAGATCCTGGAAGATGTGAAAAAGAAACTGACCGAAAAGTAAGGAGCGAATGGCAATGGCAGGCAGCATTGAACAGTTACTGGACCTTTTATACACCGAGATCGAAGAGGCAAAGAGCATGCCTCTGAGCAATGACAAGTGCGTCATCGAGCGTGACCGTATCCTGGACATGATCGACGACGTGAAGGCAGAGATGCCCGTGGCCATCCAGCGTGCAGAGGACCTGGTGGCAAACAAGAACGACTACATCGCCTCCGCCAAGCGGGAGGCTGAGTCCATGCGTCAGCAGGCCGAGGACTATGCCCACCAGATCATCAACCGTGACGCCATCGTCCGTGAGGCAGAGGCCCGTGCCGCAGAGATCATCGCTGAGGCTGAGGAGCAGTGCCGTCTGCTGAAGCGTGCTGCCAGCGAGTACTGTGAAGATGCCCTGCGTCAGGTGGAAGAGGCTGTGGCCGACGCCTACGACGAGGTCAAGCACTCCCGCGCCAAGTTCCGCAGCATCCTGGGCGGTGTGGACGAGGCAGCTCGTCAGCAGCCCCAGCAGGCTCCCCGCCGTGCCATGTACGACGCTGAGCTGGATGAGGACGATTACGAAGACGACTAAAATAAGACTCCCTGGAACCACTTCGTTGGGTTCCAGGGAGTGTTTTTTATGTAAAATAAAAAGCCTCCCTCTTGGAGGGAGGTGGCACGGCGAAGCCGTGACGGAGGGAGTGCCAACCTGGCAGAAAACTCCCTCAGTCTGCTTCGCAGCCAGCTCCCTCGGAGAGGGAGCCTTATTTTTTATTCTTCGTCGATGACTTCCTGGACGTAGTCTGCGTCGATATACGCATCCTCCACGATGGGGTGTTTCTTCCTCCACCAGCTGTGGAGCAGGCGGACCAGGAAGCAGACCACCGTCACCAGCCAGGAGGCCCAGACCAGCAGGAGGGTGATGGTTCCGTGGCTCTCGAAAGTGAGCAGGTCAACGGGAGTCAGACCACCCACCACCCAGCCGAAGAGGGTGGCCAGGGCCAGGCAGAGGGCCAGGGCCAGGCAGGTCTTTCTGGCTGACATGGGCCAGGTGACCACCAGGGTCACCACGGGGATGAAGAGCATGGCGTATACGATGAGCAGGCCCATAGGCGGCCTCCTTTCCAAGCTTTTTTCTTAGTATACCATAAAAACAGGGGGGTTACAATGTCAGGAAAAGGCAAGACTTTTCCGAAAGTCATTATGTCAGGGGATCCCCGTCCATGTCGTTGATGAGGAGGATGTCCCCGGTCTGGAGGACGGTGTCTCCCTTGGGGATGATGACCTGTCCCCGGCGGCGGACCATGATGATGAGGTTGCCCCGGGTGTCCAGGGTGGAGATCATCCGGTTCCGCCAGGGGTCCCGGATGCCGATGGTGCGCTCGAAGAGGTGGACGCCCTCGGACTCACCACCGGCACGACCGCCCAGAATGACGGTGTCCCCCGGCTGGAAAACCGTGCTGCCGCTGGGGACCAGTTTTTCCTCTCCCCGGGTCAGCAGGACGATGAGGCACTCCGGGGGAAAGTCCAGGTCCTGGACCTGACGGCCCACCCACTCGTGGTCCGGGGGAAGGGTGCACTGGAGAAAGTCGATGGGGATCTCGTCGGTGTAGTCGGTGAAGGTCTTCATGACGTCTCCCTCCAGGTCGATCATGCCCAGGATCTGGGCCATGAAGGGGATGAGGGTGCCCTGAATGAGGATGGAGAAGAGAACAATGAAGAAGACCATGTGGTAGATGTCCATATAGATGACGGCAGGGCTGGTCACGGCCAGAATGGAGAAGGCGATGGAGGCCGCTCCGCGCATGCCCGACCAGGAAACCAGGGCCACCTGCTTCCAGGAGCTGCGGAAGGGCTTGAGCAGCAGGGTGACCACCAGGGGGCGAGCCACGAAGGTGAGGAAGAGGGCCACAGCCAGACCGGTCAGGGCCACAGCAGGAAGCTGAGAGGGGAAGGACAGCAGGCCCAGCAGGAAGAAGAGGGCCATCTGCATGAGGCTGGTGATGCCGTCAAAGAAGTGGACCAGAGACTGCTTGTTCTGAAGGGAGGCATTGCCCAGAAGGATGCCGGTGATGTAGACGCTCAAGAATCCGTTGCCCCCCAGAGCAGTGGGGGCGGCGTAGGCGATGAGGGCCACGGCCACGATGAAAATGGCGTCAAAGCCCTCGGTGCAGAACCGGAACCGGCGCAGGAAGGCCAGGGCCACCAGAGCCACACCGAAACCAAAGGCAAGGCCGAAGGCCAACTGGGCGGTGACCTGCCAGACGAAAGCTCCGGCGCTGGCCGCTTCGCCGTTCATGAGGGAGAGGACGATGACGGTGAGCATGTAGGAGAAGGGGTCATTGGAGCCGCTCTCCACCTCCAGCAGGGAGGCGGTGCCGTACTTCAGGTTCAGCCGCCGGGAGCGGAGGATGGAGAAGACCGAGGCGGCGTCGGTGGAGCTGATGACCGAACCAAGGAGGAAGCTCTCCAGCAGGGGAAGGTCCAAAGCCTGCCAGGCAAAAACGCCCACCAGCCCGGCGGTGGCCACCGTGCCCAGGGAGGACAGCAGGACGGCCTTCACGGCCACGGGCTTTGCCGCCGACCAGCTGGTGCCGAAGCCGCCGTAGAACATAATGAAGACCAGGGCGATGGTGCAGATCTCCTGGGTGAGCAGGTAGTTGTCGAAGTGGATCTTGGCCACGCCGTCGGAGCCCAGGAACATGCCCAGCAGGATGAAGGCCAGCAGGGTGGGCATGCCCAACTTGTTGGTGAGTTTGTTGCTCAGCACACAGGCGATGATGACACCGGAAGCGATGAGAAGGAATTGAGTCAAAGGGACACCTCCCAGAAAAGGATACATTTTATTATAGTTTACTACATTGCTAGGAAAAATGGAAGACCCTGGGAAGGAAACTTACAATTCTATGACATGTGGTAAGGAACCTAAAAAACGGTTGCTTTTTACAGGGGTTTCTTCTATAATTAAATGACGAACGACGTTTTTTCTCTTTGTCCATCAAGAGTGGACAAAGGTTTCTTTAGAGAGGAAGTGACTCCATGGCAGGGACTTTTTCCCACCGCTCCGTCCTGCTGGACGAGTGCATCGAAGGCCTGAACATCCGGCCTGACGGCATCTATATCGACGGCACCCTGGGCCGGGGCGGCCACTCGGAGCAGATCGCCAAGCGCCTGACCGAAGGGGGGCGGCTCATCTGCATCGACCGGGACATCCAGGCCATCCAGGAGGCAGGAGAGCGTCTGGCCCCCTATGCCGACCGGATCACTTACCTCCACGGGAACTTCGGCGACCTGGAGACCCTGCTGGAAGAGGCGGGGATCCCGGAAGCCGACGGTATGCTCTTTGACCTGGGTGTGTCCTCCCCCCAGTTGGACGACCCGGACCGGGGCTTCTCCTACATGCACGATGCCCCCCTGGACATGCGCATGGACCGGGACGAGGCCCTCACCGCCTGGACGGTGGTGAACCAGTGGCCCCGGGAGGAGATCCGCCGGATCCTGTACCAGTACGGTGAGGAGCGCTACGCCCCTGCCATTTCTGCCGCCATCGAGCGGGCCAGAGAGACCGCCCCCATCGAGACCACCGGTCAGCTGGTGGAGGTCATCCGCTCTGCCATGCCCGCCGCTGCCCTGCGGGAGAAACAGCACCCCGCCAAGCGCAGTTTCCAGGGCATTCGCATCGCCGTTAACGATGAACTGACCGCCATCTCCCGGATGATGCAGGCCGCCATCCCCCGTTTGAGAGAGGGGGGCCGACTGGCCGTCATCTCCTTCCACTCCCTGGAAGACCGCATCGTCAAGAGTGAGCTGGCTGTGGCCGCCAAGGGCTGCGACTGCCCCCGGGAGTTCCCCGTGTGCGTCTGCGGCAAGACCCCTCAGGTGAAGCTCACCCCCAAAAAGCCCATCCTGCCCTCCCAGCAGGAGCTGACCGAAAACCCCCGCGCCCGCAGCGCCAAGCTCCGGGTGGCGGAGAAACTTTGATGTGCCTGTAACAGACAGGACGAGGAGAACTGACTGTGACTGAATTTGCCTTTGATGGAAATGCGGCGCTGAAAATGGCCGCGCCCGAGGCCCCGTCCCAGGGGACCCAGGAGCGGAAGAAGACCGCCGCACCCAACGCCGGGCCCGCCCCCGATCCCAAGCAGAGCAGCGGCCCCAGCGCCACCAAGACCGAGCCGGAACCCCAGCCCAAGGGGGCCCGCAAGCTGGCCTTTTCCGCCCTGGCCACCATCCTGGTGGTGGCCGCCATGCTGGTGATGATCCTGGCCAGCTCTGCCCAGCTGGTTGTGGTCAACGACGAGCTGGTGGGCCTGCGCAGCGATCTGCAGACCCTCCAGGAGGAAGAGACCAAGCTCATGGCCCAGTACGAACTGGCCTATGACCTGCAGGAGATTGAGAAACAGATGACCCAGAGCGGACAGATGAACAAGGTCCAGGCTTGGCAGACCTATACCCTGGAACTGTCCGAGGCTGACAGCGTGGAGTACTTCCAGGGCTGGGACTTCCAGGAGAGACTGGCCGAGTTCGGCCGGAACTTCCTCCAGGCTGTGAAGGAATACTTCTGACCGCTGTAAGCATACCAATGAGGAAAGAGAGAACGTGAGGGTGTAAGAAGGGATTCTTGCGCCCTCTTTTCCCGTACCATCACCATACCAAGAAAGCAGGTGGACCCATGCCCTTTGAACGAAACAGCAAGGACAAGAACGAACAACGCCCCAAGAGAAGCCGCCGCCTGGGCGGCAAAGGCCTCCAGCGCATCGTGGTGCTGGCCGGCATCTTTGGTGTGCTCACCTTTGGTGTCCTGTTCTTAAAGCTCTGGCAGCTCCAGGTGGTCCAGCACGAGACCCTGGAGGCCAAGGCCATCGCCCAGCAGACCCGTGAGGTCTCCTCTTCTGCCCACCGCGGCACCATCTACGACGCCAACGGGGCCATCTTGGCCATCAGCGGCTCCGTCCAGAACGTGATCCTTTCCCCCAGAGACATCTACGCTGCCGCTGAGGTGGACACCAAGGATGAGTTCGGCAACCCCCGCTCTGAGGCGGTCATCGAGGCCGAAAAGAAGGCCTACGTCCAGTCCACCTGCAACCTTATCGCCGACAACCTGTCGGCCATCCTGGGGGTGGAGCGGGAAGAGATCCTGAAGAAGCTGGATAAGACCGAGTCTGCCTATCAGGTCATCGCCAAGAAGGTGGAGGACGATGTGGCTGACCAGGTCCGGGTCTTTATCGACGAGAACAACCTGGAAGCCTGCATCTACATGACCGATGACGCCAAGCGGTACTACCCCTATTCCACCACCGCATCCCAGGTGGTTGGCTTCGTCAACAGCCAGAACCAGGGCGCCTACGGCCTGGAAGCTCTGTATGAGAATGAGCTGTCCGGCGAGGACGGCCGCACCATCATCGCCAAGAATGCCGCCGGCACCGAGATGGGCAGCGCCTACTCCACCTTTAACGATGCCCTGGACGGCTATAACATCCATACCACCATCGACGCCAACATCCAGATGCTGGCGGAAAAGACCGTGGAAGAGGGCATCCAGAAGTTTGACGTGGTCAACGGTGCCTTCTGCATCGTTATGGACCCCAAGACCTGCGCCGTTCTGGCCATGGTCTCTTCCCCTGACTACGACCTGAACGACTACAACACCATCAATGACGCCACCCTTCTGGCCCAGCTGGAAAAGATCAAGCGCACCGGCACCGAGGAGGAGTACGCCAAGGCCCTCAGCGAGGCCCAGTTCAAGCAGTGGAGCAGCAAGTGTCTGAACACCGAGTATGAGCCCGGCTCCACCTTCAAGCCCATAGTAGTGGCTGCCGGTCTGGAGGAGGGTGTCATCCAGGAGAGCGACACCTTCGGCTGCGTCGGCTACGTGGATATGGACGGCTGGAGAATCCGATGCTCCGCCCGAAGCGGTCACGGCACCCAGGACCTGCGCAAGGCGGTCATGAACTCCTGCAACCCTGCCCTCATCGACATCGGTCAGCGGCTGGGCGCCGAGAAGTTCTACCAGTATTGGGAGAACTTTGGTTTCACCGAGCCCACCGGTATTGAGCTGCCCGGCGAGGTGGGATCCGTCTTCTGGCCCAAGGCCGAGTTTGTCAGCCCTGCGGGTATCGTCTCCCTGGCAACCGCCTCCTTCGGTCAGCGTTTCACCGTCACCCCCATTCAGCTCATCACCGCCCTGTCCGCCTGCATCAACGGCGGTCACCTGATGGAGCCCTATCTGGTCCAGTCGGTCACCGACACCGAGGGCAACGTGGTCAGCTACCACGAGCCCACCGAGGTCCGCCAGGTGGTCAGCCAGGAGACCTCCGATCTGGTCCGTTCCTTCATGGAGAGCGTGGTCAGCGGCCGCAACGGCACCGGTAAGAATGCCTACGTCCCCGGTTACCGCATCGGCGGCAAGACCGGTTCCTCCCAGACCCTGACCAGAGACCCTGATACCGGCCGCGAGCGTATCATTGTCTCCTTTGTTGGCTTTGCTCCCGCCGATGACCCTGAGGTCATCGTTCTGCTGGGCTATGACTGGCCCTGGTCTGCTACCCCTGAGTCCAACTCCACCGCCAGCGGTGTGTACATCAGCGGCGGTAACATGGCCTGTCCCATGGCCGGTGAGCTCATCGCCAATATCCTGGACTACCTGGGTCACCAGAAGTCCAGCACCACCGAGTCCTCCGGCGTTACCATCCCCCGTCTGGTGGGCATGACCCATCAGGAGGCCAACGCCGCACTGGCCAAGCTGGGCCTTACCTGCCGGACCTCCGGTCAGGGTGAATTCGTCACCGATCAGGCTCCTTCCCCGGGCAGTTCCGTGCCCAAGGGAAGTTCCATCGTTCTCTACCTGGGCACCGAGCGGGCGGCTGAGACCGTTCCCATGCCCGACCTGTCCGGTATGACCTACCAGGAGGCCAAGGAGAAGCTGGAAAGCGTGGGCCTGTACCTGAACGCCACCGGAACGGGTGAGACCGGCAAGGTCTTTGCCCAGGAGGTGGAGCCCAACACCCCCGTGGAAGTGGGCACGGCAGTGGAAGTGAAGTTTGTGGACGAAGTGGCAGACGACAAGGACGCCATCGAGGATTGATGTCCCCGTCTGCCCGCCATTCCCAATGGAGGTGGACCCTTGCAGTTATCCCGGCTTATCCGGGGCATTGCCCTGACCGACCATATTGGTCAGGACGTTGAAATTACTTCACTCACCAGCGATACCCGGTCTCTGGTCCCGGGCGGTCTCTTTGCCGCCCTGAGAGGGACCCGGACCGACGGCACCCAATACATATCCCAAGCCCTGGACCGTGGGGCGGCGGCCGTTCTCTGTGAGAAGGCCCCGGACTTCCCCGGTCCCTGGCTGGTGGCCAAGGATGCCCGACAGGCCTACGGCCTGCTGTGCGCCAACTGGTTTGGAAACCCGGGGGAACGGCTGACCCTTTTGGCCGTCACCGGCACCAACGGAAAGACCACCACCACCTACCTGTTGAAACACGTTCTGGAGTCCGTCCTGGGGGCCAAAGTGGGCCTGTTGGGGACCAACCAGAACCTCATCGGGGACCGGGTCCTCCCGGCCACCCACACAACCCCCGACCCCTATCAGCTCCACTGTCTTCTGGCCCAGATGGCCAAGGAGGGGTGCAGTCATGTGGTCATGGAGGTCTCCTCCCACGCCCTGGACCAGGGCAGGACGGCAGGTCTCCGGTTCCGGACGGGGATCTTTACCAACCTCACCCGGGATCACCTGGACTACCACGGCACCATGGAAGACTACCGCCGGGCGAAAGAAAAATTGTTTGCCCAGTGCGGCACCGCCCTTCTGAACCTGGACGACCCGGCAGGGAAGGCCATGGCGGACCGGATACCGGGCCCCATCCGTACCTTCGGCAAGGACCGGGGGGAGGTTCGGGCCAGAGACATCCGTCTCCGGCCCGATGGGGTGGAGTTTGCTGCCCTTTGCCAAGGCCGGTCTGTTCCCGTCCGGCTTCCCATCCCCGGCCTGTTCTCCGTGTACAACGCCCTGGGGGTGCTGGCCTGCTGTCTGGATCTGGGCATCCCTCTGGAGCGGACGGCCAAGGCGCTGGAAACCGCACCCAGCGTCAAGGGCAGGGCAGAGGTGGTCCCTGTGCCCGCCCCCTATACCGTCCTCATCGACTACGCCCATACTCCCGATGCCCTGGAGAAGATCCTCCAGACCGCCCGGGATGTGACCCGCTGCCGCCTGATTTGCCTTTTTGGCTGTGGGGGAGACCGGGACCGGTCCAAGCGGCCCATCATGGGTTCGGTGGCCGCCGACCTGGCTGACTGGGTCATCCTCACCTCGGATAACCCCCGGACGGAGGACCCGGAAACCATCCTGGATGACATCGCCCAAGGCTTTCCCAGGGGCTTTGACCGGTGTATTCGGATCACCGACCGCCGTCAGGCCATCCGCGCCGCCCTGGCCATGGGCCGGGCAGGGGATGTGATCCTCCTGGCGGGAAAGGGCCACGAGACCTACCAGGACGTGGGGGGAACCCGGAAGCATTTTGACGAGAGGGAAGAAATTTCTTCCTTTTTTGAAGAGAGTATAGTATAATAATTGGTTGGGCGGCATGGCTTGTGCCGCCATTACGAAAGAGAAAGAAAATTTCGGAGGTGTATCCCCATGGATCCCATTATCATCAAGCTCCTGGCGGCTGTCGTCCTGGGCTTTGTTCTCACCGCTGCTCTGGGCAAGGTGGTCATCCCCGCCCTGCGCCGCATGAAGGCCGGTCAGTCCATCAAGGAGGACGGTCCCACCTGGCACATGGCCAAGCAGGGCACCCCCACCATGGGCGGCGTCATGTTCATCCTGGCCGTCATGGTGACCGTTCTGGTCCTGAACGCATCCGCCATCCTGGCAGGGGATCTCACCTCTGTGTTTGTTCTGCTGTTCTCCCTGGTCTTTGGTCTCATCGGCATGGTGGACGACTACGCCAAGATCAAGAAGAAGGAGAACACCGGTCTCACCGCCAGCCAGAAGTTCCTGCTTCAGCTGGCCGCCGCTGTGCTGTTTACCGTGCTGCTGCGGAACTTCGGCATCCTGTCTCCCAACCTGTACATCCCCTTCCTGGGCATCGAGTGGAAGCTCCCCTGGGTGGTGTACATGATCTTCGCCGCCTTTGTCATCACCGGCTGCGTCAACTCCGTGAACATCACCGACGGCGTGGACGGTCTGGCCTCCAGCGTGACCCTGGTGGTCTCCGTCTTCTTCACCGCCTGCTTCACCTATGCACACCTCATGTGGAACACCACCGGTTCTGCCGGTATGGCGGTCTTTGCCGCCGCTCTGGTGGGTGGCCTGGTGGGCTTCCTGGTGTATAATTTCCACCCCGCCAAGGTCTTCATGGGGGACACCGGCTCCCTCTTCCTGGGCGGCGCTGTCTGCGGCATGGCCTTCGCCCTGGATATGCCCCTGATCCTCATTCTGGTGGGCATCATCTACATTGCCGAGACCCTGTCCGATATCATCCAGGTGGGCTACTTCAAGCTCACCCACGGCAAGCGGATCTTCCGCATGGCTCCCCTCCATCACCACCTGGAGATGGGCGGTTGGAGCGAGAAAAAGCTCTGTTACGTCTTCGCCGGCATCACGCTGGTGTGCTGCATCCTGGCCTTTATCGGCGTCATGGGTCGTTTCCCCGCCCTGTGACATTCGGGTCAGTGAAATCTGTTCAGGAGGGGATCCCCTGTGGCCAAAGCCTTTAAGAAACCTCTGAAAAGCCCCATAAAGCCCAAGGAGAAAAAGCCCGGTCAGACCATCCAGGGTGAGGTAGACCTGCCCTTCCTGCTGCTGACCGTCCTGCTTGTCGTGGTGGGCCTGGTGATGCTCCTGTCGGCCTCCTACCCCTCAGCCATCTATGACCTGAAAGGCAACACCCAGGGGGATGCCCTGTACTACTTCAAGCGTCAGGCCATCTTTGCTGTGGTGGGCTTCATGGGTATGTATATCGTCTCCAAGCTCAACTACCGGGGCCTCCAGGGTCTGGCCATGCCCATCCTGCTGGTGGCCTTTGTGCTGATGCTGGCCGTCCACGTGCCCGGTCTGGGCAAGACCGTCGGCGGCGCTACCCGCTGGCTGACCATCCCCATCCAGTGGCAGCCCTCGGAGCTGGGCAAGATGGCTCTGATCATCTACTTCGCCTCCCGCCTGTCCAAGCGTGACCAGCGTGTGCCCCGGCGGTATAATCCCCGGACGTCCTTCGGCCGGTTCTGCAACTGGCTGGAGCGCATCGGTTTCTTTGAACTGGTGCCCTACGGCATCGTTCTGGTCATCATGATCGCCATTCTGTACCTGCAGCCCCACATGTCCGCCTCCATCCAGATGGTGGTCATCGCCGCCGCCATCCTCTTTGCCGGCGGCATCTCCGTGGGCTGGTTCCTGGCTGGCGGCATTACCGTGGCCAGCCTGCTGGTCATCATCATTGCCACCACCGACTACATGACCTCCCGTGTCCAGATGTGGCAGGATCCCTGGTCTGACGCCCTGGGTAAGGGCATGCAGGCTATCCAGTCCATGCTGGCCATCGGCTCCGGCGGTGTCTTTGGCGAAGGCCTGGGCAACAGCCGACAGAAGTTCCTGTACCTGCCGGAAGCCCAGAACGACTTCATCTTCGCCGTGGTCTGCGAGGAGCTGGGTCTCATCGGCGCCAGCCTGGTGCTGGTCCTCTTCGCTCTGCTCATCATCCGCGGCTACTGGCTGGCCCTCCACGCCCGAGATAAGTTCGGTTCCCTGGTGATCGTGGGTGTTGTGACCCTGTTCGCTTTCCAGGTGTTCGCCAACGTGGCCGTGGTGACCAACCTCTTCCCGGTCACCGGCATCTCCCTGCCCTTCTTCAGCTACGGCGGCACAGCATTGTGTATCCAGCTGGCGGAGATGGGGTTGATATTGAGCATATCCAGACAGAATCCAATAACCTGATGAAATCATAGACCCGCTTCGCTGTGCTCTATGATTTGAGAGATTTGCGCTGCGGTCAGCGCACGGGCCGATGGCCCGCACGTTCCCTTCGCGAGCAGTATGTTTCCCGACGTACACGCCGCCGGGAAACATAATTTGACCTTCTTTTGTGTCTGCGGACACAAAACTCTGCGAGGCTTTTGGGCCCCGCCTATAAGGAGAGAGAATATGAACGTGTTATTTACCTGCGGCGGCACCGCCGGGCATATCAACCCCGCTGTGGCTCTGGCCCGCATGTTCCGGGAGCGAAACGAAGACTGCAAGGTCCTCTTTGTGGGGGCCAAGGGGGGCATGGAGGAGCGTCTGGTCCCCAAGGAGGGCTTCGACCTGGAGACCGTCACCATCAGCAGTTTCCGCCGGAGCTTCAGCCCTGCCAGTATCAAGCACAACCTGGGCACCGTGAAGAATCTGTCCGTCTCCAAGAAGGAGGCTGGGAAGATCCTGGACTGGTTCAAGCCCGACCTGGTGGTGGGCACCGGCGGCTATGCCTCCTTCCCGGTGGTGAATGCCGCCGCCAAGCGTGGCATCCCCACGGCGGTGCACGAGTCCAACGCCGTCCCCGGCCTCACCACCCAGCGACTGTCCAAGGTGGCAGACAAGGTCATGGTGGGTTATGAGGAGTCTCGTGCCCATTATTCCAACCCCGACAAGGTGGTCCTCACCGGCACCCCTGTCCGTGGTGGATTCTTCCAGTATACCAAGGCCCAGGCCCGTGCGGCCCTGGGCATCACCGATGACCGTCCACTGGTCCTGTCCTACTGGGGCAGCCTGGGCGCCGAGGTTATGAACAACTACATGGTGGACTTCATCCGCCAGGCCGCCAAGGAGGGAGCACCCTTCCACCACATCCACGGTGCCGGTCGGAACTTCGAGTCCATGACC
>JAFZEB010000208.1 GCA_017560855.1 Ruminiclostridium sp. | reverse complement strand
CGTAGTTGTCGGTGTTGTTGGAGCCCAGTGCCTTCTCGATGGTGCGCTTGATGTTGTCGTTGGGCATGTTGGCAGACTTTGACTTGGCGATAACGGTAGCCAGGCGGGAGTTGTTCGCGGGGTCGCCGGAGCCGCCAGCCTTAACGGCCACGATGATCTCCTTGGCGATCTTGGTGAAAGCAGCGCTGCGCTTTGCGTCGGCAGCACCCTTGGTCTTCTGAATATTATGCCACTTGGAATGTCCGGACATAGGTATCTTCCCTTCGTATTTTTTATACTATTTCGCCGGACAGAGCCTGCCCCGCGTATCTCTTTAACTGAATAATTTTATCACAGAGGGCTGTCCTTGGCAAGAGTCTTACCTTAGAAATATGTAAAAACCTCGCCCTGAGAACGGGCAACTTCCACAGACAGGCCGGGGAAGGATGCCTCCAGCCAGGTCTTCACCACCGGGCAGACCACGGTCTCAGTGGAATAGTGCCCGGCATCCAACAGATTGATGCCCATGTCACGGGCCTCCAGATACAGGTCGTGCTTCAGGTCGGAGGTCACGAAGGTGTCACAGCCCTGGGCCTTCACCAGAGAAAGCATGGAACCGCAGGCACCGCCGCCCACTGCCACCTTGGACACCGGGACCCCGGCATCCAGAACACGAACGCCCTCCAGGTCCAGGGCCTTCTTGGTGTACCGGGCAAAGTCTGCCAGGGCCATGGCTGCGGGCAGATGACCCACCCGGCCGATGCCATAGGGAACACCATTCTCGTCCTCCCCGTCCACTTCCAGGGGAACGGGATTTTCCAGGCCCATGCGGCGGGCCAGCTCAGAATTCACGCCCCCCTCGGCCGCATCCAGGTTGGTGTGGGCGCAGATGGCGGCAATGCCATGCTCAATGAGGGTCAGCAGCTTTCGGCCTGTGAAGGTCTCGTCGGTGACCTGGCCGATCTGCCCCCAGATGACAGGATGGTGGGCCACGATCAGCTGTGCGCCGATTTCGATGGCCTCGGCAATGACTTCGGGGGTGATGTCCAGAGCCACCAGGACCTTGGACACCTCCCGGTCCCCTCTCCCCACCAGGAAGCCTGCGTTGTCAAACCCCATCTGATACCGGAAGGGCGCCTTCTGGTCCAGCAGGTCATAGATCTCTTTTACGGTTGCCATGCCTTCCACTCCTTCTCCATGTCTTTCAGTCCTTCCAGGAGGGCTTCCTCCCGGGCCAGTGCCTCCGGGTCGGGGTTCCCCTGCTTCATACCCGCCAGGGCACGTTCCCGGCGGCGGATCTGGTCAGCCAGGTAGGCCCCACGGTGGGGGTTGACCTCCCCGGCCTGCTGACGGCCCACAAAAAGCTCTGCCGGGGTGTAGGGGGCGGATTCCCCGCCGGTGACGGTGAGGATCACGTAGTACTTCTCCCCTTCCTTCACCACCAGTTCCCGCTGGATGGCGTAGCCGTTGGCCATGAGCCACTGGCGCAGCTCCGGCTGGGAACTCATGGGCTGGAGAAGGAGAAGGGCGTCACGGGTCCAGGGCGCGGCGCCCAGGATGCGGGAGATGAGTTCGCCGCCCATGCCGCAGATGGCCACGGTGTCAACCTCGTGGGCTTCTACCCCGGCCAGACCATCACAGATGCGGAGAGATATCTTGTCCTCGCCCACGCCATAGGTCCGAGTAGTCTCCCGTCCTCTCTCCAGGGGCCCCTGGTTCACATCGGAGGCCACAGCACTCTGGATGCGGTCTTTCAGAAGCAGGTAGACAGGCAGATAGGCGTGGTCGGTGCCCACGTCGGCCAGTTTGGCCCCCTGGGGAACCTGGTCGGCAATGGCCAGCAGCCGTGGGGTCAATTCCAGTTCTTTCATGGAAACTCCTCCCTTTACAATAAAAAGGGGCGGAATCCCGCCCCTTTCCGGTTTTTGATCACTTTTTGATTACTTCTTATTGGCAGCGATCATCTCGTTGAGCTTCTTGACCAGGTCATCAACGTTCTCGTTGTGGACCATGCAAGCCATCTCAACAGTCTCGTTGCGGGATGCGGGGCAGCCCAGGCAGTGCATACCGATCTCCAGGAATGCGGGTGCGGTTTCGGGTGCGATATCCAGGATGTCGCCCACGATGGTATCTTTGGTAATGGTAACCATGGTTTGTCCTCCATTCTTTTGGGTGGTGTTAGGTTCTCCGAAGAGCCACCCTTTTATTTTGTCAAAAAAAGAGGGACCAGCCATGCGGCAGTCCCCCTTTCTTGATTCTGTGTTCTGCCGGCAATGGTTTCAATTGGACGGCCTTGCGGCCTACCAGCTTTTTTCAGAAACTGAGATTACTCAGCGTCCTCTGCCTCTTCCTCAGCGCCCTCGGTCAGCAGTGCGCGGATGGACAGGGAGACCTTCTTGCGGTCCATGTCGATGTCGGTGACCTTGACATCAACAACCTGGCCCTCTTCCAGAACGTCGCCGGGCTTCTCGATGCGGTGGTCAGCGATCTGAGAGATGTGGATCAGGCCGTCAACACCGGGAACGATCTCAGCGAAAGCACCGAAGGTCATCAGCTTGACAACGCGGACGGAAGCCACGGAGCCCACCTCGTAGGTGGAGGTGAAGACGGACCAGGGATCCTGGGAGTGATCCTTCATGCCCAGGGAGATCTTCTTCTTCTCGGGATCGAAGGAGATGACATAGACGGAAACTGCATCGCCAACAGAGACGACCTCTGCGGGGTTCTTAATGCGGCTCCAGGACAGCTCGGAAACGTGGACCATGCCGTCAACGCCGCCGATGTCGACGAATGCGCCGTAGGAAGTCAGGGACTTAACAGTACCCTCGTACTTCTTGCCGACCTCGATGCCTTCCCAGACCTCTGCAGCCTTAGCAGCACGAGCCTCAGCAGCAACAGCACGGATGGAACCGACCACACGACGGCGGGAACGGTTGACCTCGGTGATGCGCAGCTGGACGCGCTCCTTCAGCATCTCGGACAGGTCAGCGCCGCGGGGCATGCCAGTCTGAGAAGCGGGAACGAAGACGCGGATGCCCTTGACGTTGACGACGACACCGCCCTTGTTGTCCTCGGTGACAACGCCTTCCATGACGGTCTTCTCTTCAACAGCAGCCTCGATGGTGTCCCAGTTCTTGACGGTGTCCAGACGCTTCTTGGACAGGGTAGCAACGCCTTCCATGTCGTTGACGCGCATGACATAGGTCTCGATCTCGTCGCCGATCTTGACGATATCCTCAACCTTCAGGGAGGGGTCGTCGGTCAGCTCGGACAGGGGGATGTAGCCAGCGTGCTTGGTGCCCAGGTCCACGTTGACTTCGGTGTTGGTGATGCCGGTAACGACACCAACGACCTTATCACCAGTATTTAAAGTTTTGATGGATCTCTCCAGCATGTCTGCGAAAGACTCTTCGATCTCCATAACGTTGTTCAGTTCTTCGCTCATTTTGTTGTTTACCTCCTTAATTATCCACCCCGGCGTCGACGCGCCGGCGGTGATTCCCACAGAAGCTACCCCGCTTACCATACTCCGGTCAAGCTCCTCAGCCCGGCTGATGTGGAAAACCAGCGGGCAGTGCGCCCGGCATAACTCAGCAAGTCGGTTGGTGTTGGAGCTTTTTCGGTCGCCAATCACGATCATTGCGCCGCAGTGCTCCGCCAGTCTCTGTGCTTCTGATTGCCGCTTACACGTAGCGTCACATATTGTATCAAAAATTTCTGCGTTTGTACACTCTTTTTTTACTTTTTCTCTGCACGGAGTCCAAATTTTATCCGTAGATGTAGTTTGGGAGACCAGGGTCACGGGTTTTTGTGGATTTTCTTTGGCTCCATCCAGAAAAACAGTCAACTCTTCCACATTTCGGAAGATCTCCGCCCCCTCGCACCAACCGGCAATGGCCTTGACTTCCGGGTGTTCCGGGGACCCGATGATGATGACCTGACGGCCCCGATCACTGGCATCCTTGACAATTTGATGAATTTGGGAGACCTTCACGCAGGTGGCATCAGCGATGGGGCAGCCCATCTCTTCCAGCCTGTCGTAGACGGCTTTGGGTTCCCCGTGAGAGCGGATGATGACCCCGTATCCGGGGGGCACATCCTCGATGGCATGGACACAGCCCACCCCACGGGCAGCCAGATCCTCAATGACGTTGTCATTGTGGATGACAGGCCCCAGCATCACATAGGGCTTGCCCTGGGCGGCGATCTCCTCTGCCAGCTGAACGGCCCGGCGGACACCGAAGCAGAACCCGGCGGACTTGGCCAGAATGACCTCTCTCATGCCTTCCCCTCCAGGCCCAGAGCCTTGATCTTCTCCATGAGGGCGTCGGTGGCGATCTGGTAATCCTCACTGGTGGCCTTCCGGTCCTCGGTAAAGGGCATATAGGGCTGGCCGAAGCGGATCTCGATGGGATGGAAGAGCTTCCGCTGGGGGGAGATGTGGACAGGCAGGATGGGAGCACCTGTCCGAATGGCCATCATGGCCGCGCCGGTCTTGCCCTCGCCGATCTCGTCGTGACGGGTGCCCTCAGG
>JAFZEB010000207.1 GCA_017560855.1 Ruminiclostridium sp. | reverse complement strand
CTTCGCCCCTGACCAGTCCGTCACCCGCCAGCAGCTGGCCGCCATCCTGTACCGGTACAGCCAGTATAAGGGTTACGATGTCACCGCTCAGGGCGACCTGACTACCTTTGGTGACTGGGAGCAGGTGAGCGACTACGCCGTGGAAGCCATGGAATGGGCCGTCGGCTCCGCCCTCATCCAGGGCATCGATGATAACCTGGTCCCCAACGGCAGCGCTACCCGCGCCCAGCTGGCCACCATCTTCTCCCGCTTCATCACGAACTTTGGTTCGTAATATCCCTCTCTTCTCCTGCGGGCGGCAGCAGAAATGCTGCCGCCCGCAAAGCCTTTTTCAAAGGAGACTTGTGTATGCAATTCGTTCGCAACTGGAAACCCCTCCTGCTGGAGGTCCTGGTCCTGCTGTCCGTTCTGGTGATGATCCTCCACCCGGTCCAGGCCAACAGCTACCGCCGCTATGCCAATGACACCATCCATTACGTGCGGGGGCAGGTGGTTCGGGTGGTGCATGAGGAGCTGGAGGACAGTCCCCTGGGCACCGGCCAGAAGCTGGGCATTCAGGAACTGCAGGTGGAGCTGACGGACGGTCAGGCCATTCCCATCACCAATTACCTCACCGAGACCCACAATGTCCTGACGAAGGAAGGCCAGTGGGTGGTGGTCTGCGTGGATGCGCCGGAGAACACCCAGCCCTACTACACGGTCTACAACTACGACCGGACCCCCGCCCTGGCCGCCCTCATCCTGGTCTTTCTGGCATTCATGCTTCTGGTGGGCCGCCGGAAGGGATTTGACGCCGCCCTGGCCATCCTGTTTACCCTGGTCTTCTTCCTGCGGGTGACCCTCCCCACCCTGTACAGCGGGGCCTCTCCCGTGGCCATGGGCTTTCTGGTGGTCATCCTTTCCACGGCGGTGACTCTGACCCTCCTCCACGGATTCACCCGTCAGTGCGCCCTGGGGGTGGGGGTCACCCTTCTGGGAGAGCTGGCCGCCTGCCTGCTCTTCGGGCTGTTCTCCGGCCTGCTCCATCTGACCGGCTTCCAGACCGACAGCGCCGAGGGGCTGCTGCTCATCGCCCAGAGCACCGGGCTCCAGGTTCGGACCCTCCTCTTCGCCGGGACCATGGTCTCTGCCCTGGGTGCCGTCATGGACGTAGCGGTCTCGGTCCTGTCCGCCCTGCGGGAGGTGGCCCTGGCCTCCCCGGATCCCAAGAGAAAGGATCTCTTCCGGGCGGGCATCCGCCTGGGCCAGGACATGATCGGCACCATGAGCAACACCCTCATCTTTGCCTTTACCGGCGGTGCCCTGGCCACCATGCTGGTCTTCTACTCCTACGGGATCCAGGTCCAGCAGCTCCTCAGTTCGGACTACCTGACGGTGGAGCTGGCCCAGGGCCTGTGCTCCACAGCGGCGGTGGTCCTGACCGTTCCCCTGGCCGCCCTGGTGGGCAGCGCCGCCTACAGCAGAAAAGGAAAATAATCGTTGCCTTTCCCGGGGGTCCCGTGCTATCATGCATGGGTGCATTTCCTGAGAAAGAAGGCGGTTTTTCTGCGCTATTTGAAACAGTTCGGCATCATCCTGGGGATCTCCTTCCTGGGAGAGATCCTCTATCACCTTATCCCCCTGCCCATCCCGGCCAGCATCTACGGCATCGTCCTCATGTTTGTGGCCCTCATGACCAAGACCGTGGTGATCTCCGACATTCAAGAGACCAGCCGCTTCCTCATCGACATCATGCCCATCCTCTTTCTTCCGGCGGCGGTGGGTCTGCTGGATTCCTGGCCTGCCCTCCGTCCCGTCCTGCTGCCGGTGGCGGTGATCACGGCGGTCTCCACCGTGGCGGTCATGGCCTCGGCGGGTCTGGTGACCCAGGGGGTTATCCGTAAGAGCAAGAAGGGAAAGGAGGAGGAACCCAATGGCTGAGTTTGCATCCAGCTCCCTTTTCTTCGGGGCCTTTTTATCTCTGGCGGCCTACGGCGTGGGCGTTTTCCTCCGAAGCCGGTGGAAGTTTGCCCTCTTTAACCCCCTGCTGGTGGCCATCGTCTTGGTGGTGGCCTTCCTGATAGGGTTTAAAATCGACTACGCCACCTATATGGAAGGGGCCCGGTACATCAGCTTCCTGCTGACCCCGGCCACGGTCTGCCTGGCCGTTCCCCTCTACCAGCAGTTCTCCCTGTTGAAGAAGAACGCCAAGGCCGTCCTGCTGGGTATCGCCGCCGGCGTGCTGGCCAGCCTGACCGTGATCCTGGCCATGAGCATCCTCTTCCACCTGGACCACACCATGTATGTGACCCTTCTGCCCAAGTCCATCACCACCGCCATCGGCATCGGCGTGTCGGAGGAGCTGGGGGGCATCCAGTCCCTGACGGTGGTGGTCATCATCATCACCGGTGTGCTGGGGAACATCTTTGCCGAGCTCATCTGCAAGGTCTTCCGCATCACCGACCCCATCGCCCAGGGTGTGGGCATTGGCACCTCCACCCATGCCGTGGGCACCGCCCGTGCCATGGAGATGGGTGAGATCCAGGGGGCCATGAGCGGCCTGTCCATCGTGGTGGCCGGACTCATGACCGTAGTTCTGGCCAACCTGTTCGCCGGATTTTATTAAAGGAAAAAGACCTGACCGTTCGGTCAGGTCTTTGCTGCATTTACGGGAAATAAGAAACCGCTCAATTCGTAGGGGCGATTCACGAATCGCCCGAAACGTGGGTCAAATCCTATGGGCGGCGGGCGCTTCGTGAAGCGCCCCTACAACATGTGAGAGGGTATTATCCTTCCCAACCCAAGGTCAGTTCCGCCCCTTCCACCAGATAGAGGGAGTTCTTCCAATATTCCATGTCCTCCGGGTCGGTTCTTGCGTCCTGTTCCAGAGAGGTCACATACTTGCCGTGGTAGAGGAGGGTTCCCTGGTGGTCATAGACCCACAGCTCCAGGCCGGGCTTGTCATCCGTCCCTTTGGCCAGGGCCAGGGTTTCTCCGGTCCACAGACCGGTGCCCCCGGGGCGGTAGGTCTGCAGGTTTTCCTCCTGGGAGGGGACAGAGAACTGGTGAGCATACTGGCCGTCCTTCAGCAGGAAGAGATGGATCTCCTCCTTGGTCATCAGGCAGAAGAAGTCTTCCCCCGCCAGGGAGGGCATCACCTCAAAACTGCAGCAGAGGTAGGGGATTCGGGTCCCGTCCTGGGTGGTGAGGAAGGCGGTGGAACACATCGGCGGGTCCATGGGGACGGGGAAGGTCTGGATTTCCTTCATGGTCTGGGTGTCCAGCACGATGCAGCCGTAGCCCTCGGCGCTGCCGGTGGTCATCACCAGCCGGGAGCTGTCCGGGGTGAGGGTCAGGTCCAGGGCGTAGGTCCCCTCCGGCAGGGGATAGATGCAGGAGAGGCTGTCCGGGTCCGGCTGTCCGTCAGCCATGGCGATCCAGTACAGGCCGTAGCCCCCTGGGACTTCCCCAAAGGAGGGGAAGGGCCGGGTGGTGGGATAGAAGGAGAAGAAGCATCCCTCCTGGGTTATGGCGCACACCGACTGCATGCTGGGGCTGGCCGTTCCGGGCCGATGCTCCATGGTGCAGCCATCCTCTGCCGTCCGGTCCATGGTGACGGGGAGGGTGTCATCCGGCACCACCGGGAACCGGAAAAAGTCCTGGAGGGCCTGGTGAAGGAGGTTGGAATTTTGCGTGCCCTTGATGCCATCGGCATTCTCGGGCAGGATAAAGTGGACGATCAGGGGATAATAGGTGAAGTAATCCGAGAGGAGGAGGTTTTCCGTGCGGATCTCCCCCTCGGGGGTTCGGTTGTAAACATCCTGGATCATTCGGGTCCAGGGGTCATCCATTTCAGCGGCTTCCGTTTCGATGGCGGAAGCGGACCCGTAGGAATCGGTGGTCAGATAGAAGATCAGGTCTTCCGGTGCTGCCTCCACGAGGCCGCCCATATCCTCCCGGACATAGGTAAATCTGGCGGTGCTGTCCTCCGGGGTTCCCAGGTCGATGGTCAGGTCCCACAGCAGGTGCCCGCCCCGGCGGACCGACTGCTGGGCGGTGAAGCCTTCGGCAGCCGAGCGGTCCCCGGTTCGGTCGTGGGCGGTGACCACGATGTTGTTCCGGTCGCTGTGGAGGTGGGTCACCACAGCGATGACCCCGCCCAGCAGGACCAGCAGGCAGAGGGCGAAGATGGCAAAGGTCTTTTTCATAAGGGCCTCCTTTCGGGAAGGGCTGCAGGTGTGAGGAGCCTTCTCCCTGGGGAGAAGGTGGCCCGGCGAAGCCGGGACGGATGAGGGGGCGTAAAAGAAATCAGTTACCCCTCCCACCCCAAGGTCAGTTCCTTCCCCTCCATGGGGAACACGTCGGATCTGTGGTTATACCCTTCGGTGTTAGGACCGTCGGTGAGGGAGGTGTCATAATGTCCCTGGAAGAGCAGGATCCCGGTACCGTCATAGACCCACAGGTCCAGGCCGGAGACCCAGCCGTCGGCGCTGCCCATGGCCAGCTTCTCCCCGTTCCAGGCGGCATCCATCCGCAGGTCGCTGGCGTACCAAAGATCCTCATGCAGGGGAGCAGAGAACTGTTCCTGCCAGCCGTTCTCTGAGGGCAGGAAGAGCCAGAACTGCTGGTCTCCCAGGAAGAGGAGGAAGTCCTCTCCGGGGATGGCCTGAAGATTCTCATAGGCCCAGGTCTGGTAGGAGAGTTCCCGGCCCAAGGAGTCGGAGGTATAGACCTCTGCCTCCTTCCGCTCCTCCCGGAAGACTGGGAAGGTTTCCCGGGGCTTTAGGGTCTTGGTGTCCAGGATGGTGCAGAAGTATTCCCCGACGTCATACCAGGTCACCAGGAGGGTGTCCTTCCCGTCCAGGGTCAGGTCCAGGACCATGGCCTCGTCGGGGATGGGGAAGATGTTGGTGAGAGACTGGGCCTCCATGTAGTCCATGTCCTTTTCCCGGACGATGTCCATCCGGTAGACCCCGTTTCCCTGGGGGAAGTGGGAAAAGTCCGGTTGGGGCCAGGTATTCTGCCCCAGAGCCAGGTAGAGGGCCTCTTCGTTGTAGTCAGTGAGCAGGTCGATCTGGTTGGTGATGCCATTGGAACTGTAGCTCACCTCTTCGATGTAGCCGGTGGTCCGCTTTTTCACCTGGACCGTCCACTCCTCTTCCGGCATAAAGGTCAGGGGGAAGGCTTTTTGGAAGAACTGGGGGAGCAGATGGTTCTGGTCGTAGT
>JAFZEB010000206.1 GCA_017560855.1 Ruminiclostridium sp. | reverse complement strand
CCTGGAGACCGCGGGCGGCCAGGTACTTTTTCACGTAGCCGAAGGCGGTCTTCTCCGCCACGGTGCCGATGGTACCGGCACGGAACACATGGTTCTGGCCGAAGAGCTCGAAGGTATACCGGTGGGCGTTGGCCTGGTACTCACCGGAGAAGTTCAGGTCGATATCCGGGACCTTCTTGCCGCCGTAACCCAGGAAGGTCTCGAAGGGGATGTCAAAGCCGTCCTTCACGTACTTGGTGCCGCAGACAGGGCAGTTCCCGTCGGGCATATCCGCACCGCAGCCGTGACCCACACCGGCGGCAAAGTCCGAGTGCTTGCAGTTGGGGCAGCGATAGTGAGGGGGCAGTGCATTCACTTCTGTGATGCCAGACAGGAAGGCAACGATGGAGGAACCGACAGAACCACGGGAGCCAACCAGGTAGCCGTGTTCCAAAGAATCCTGCACCAGCTTCTGGGCGGACATGTAGATAACGTCGTACTTACGCTCGATGATGCCGGGCAACTCCAGCTCGATACGGTCCTTGACGATCTGGGGCGGGTCCTCGCCGTAAAGCTCGTGGGCCTTACCCCACACCAGGTTGAAAAGCTCCGTGTCGGAGTTTTCCAGTTTGGGGGCAAAGAGGCCGTCGGGCAAAGGCTTGACATCGTCGCACCAGGAGGCCACCAGCTGGGTGTTGGTGACCACTACCTCGTAAGCCTTTTCCGGGCCCAGATAGCTGAACTCCTCCAGCATCTCGTCGGTGGTACGGAAGTAGAGGGGGTTGGGGGAGTCGGCATCGTCGAATCCCTTGGTGTCCAAGAGGATGTGGCGGTAGATCTCGTCCTCGGGGTCCAGGAAATGGACGTCGCCGGTGGCGCAGACCGGCTTGCCCAGCTCCTCGCCCAGGCGGACGATGGTCCGGTTCCAGTCCCGGATCTGCTCCTTGTCCCGGGCAATGGTCTTGCCGTGCTTGTCGGGCCGGAGCATGAAGGCGTTGTTGCTCAGGGGCTGGATCTCCAAAAAGTCATACCAGGAGGCGATGCGGCAGAGTTCCTCCCAGTCCTTGCCACGCATGACGGCGTGGTAGAGTTCACCCGCCTCGCAGGCAGAGCCCAGGATGAGGCCCTCTCGGTTGGCGTTGATCTCGCTCTTGGGCATGATGGGGAAACGCTTGAAGTACTTCAGGTGACCCAGGGAGATGAGCTTGTACAGGTTCCGCAGACCGGCCTGGTTCTTGGCCAGGACGATCAGGTGCTTGGGCATCCGCTTGGCCTTCCCCAGGGAACTGGTCTTGGCCAGGTTGCCGTTGATCTGCTGAAGGGTGCTGACCCCACGGTCCCGGAGCATCTGGATGAAGGGGACCAGCATATGACCCACCATAGCGGCGTCGTCAGAGGCACGATGGTGGTTGAAGTCAGGCAGGTTCAGGTGGCGGCAGACGATGTCCAGCTTATATTTACCCAGGTCGGGCAGAAGATTCTGGGCCAGGGGCAGGGTATCCAGATAGGTGGGAGTGAAGGGGATGTCATACCGCTTGCACCCCTCCCGAATGAAGCCGATGTCGAACTCGGCGTTATGAGCGGCCAGAGGCCGGTCCCCCACGAAGTCCAGGAAGGCCCGGATGGCCTCCTCCTGGCTAGGGGCACCGATGAGCATATCGTCGGTGATGCCAGTGAGTTGGACGATGTTGGGGGCCAGGGGCCGCTGGGGGTCTACGAAGGTCTGGAACTTCTCCTTGACCTGGCCGTTTTCCAGGACCACAGCGCCGATCTCGGTGATCAGTTCAGTCTTCTTGTCCAGGCCGGTGGTCTCCAGGTCGAAGCAGACCATGGGGCCATCCAGATCCTGATCCAGAGGACCGCGCAGGGTGAGCTTATCGTCCACATCATTGATGTAGTAGGCTTCGGTACCCAGCAGGACCTTGATCTTTCCCTTACCGGCGCTCCAGGCATCAGGGAAGGACTGAGCCACGCCGTGGTCGGTGATGGCGATGGCCGGATGACCCCAGGAGATGGCCCGCTTCACCACGTCCTTGGTCTCCGTGAGAGCATCCATCAGGGACATACGGGTGTGAAGGTGGAGCTCCACACGCTTCTCCGGAGCGTTGTCCTTCTTCTTGGGCTTGTCCGCCGTCTCGATGATGAGAGGTTCCAGGACCATATCGTTGTCGAAGCGGCTCAGGTTCAGACGACCGGAAATTTTCAGGTGCATGCCCGTTTTGACCCCGTTCACAATGGGGGCGGCCTCCTCGGTGGACATGAACTTATTCACCCGAATGGAGGAGGTGTAGTCGGTGATGTCAAAGGTCACCACACAGGCGTTGCGCTTTTTCAGTTCTTTGTGCTCCACGGCGAAGACGTCGCCCTGGACGGTAACTACACCCATGTCCAGTTCCAGAGTGTTCATGGGGATGGGCTTCTTCTTGATCTGCCGGGAACCGTAGATACGGTTGGAAGAGAAGACCTTCTCGGCCTCATGGGCAGCCTGGGCCTCCTTCATGGCCTTCTGGCGAAGGGCTTCGGTCTGACGGAAGGCACGCTCCTGCTCGCTCATGGGGGGCTCTTCCGGAACAGACTGGGGCTCCGGTTCGGGTTCAGGGGGCGGCTCGGGCATGGGTTCCGGCTCTGCCTTGGCCTCCTCCTGACAGCAGATGACAGGCTCCGGGGCCATGGGCCGCAGTCGAACGGCATTCACCTGGTAGAGTCCGGCCAGGTCCCGCTCAATGTAAGCAAGCAAGTCCTCGGGAGGCAAAACAGGGCACAGCAAATCAGCCTCGATGGTCCGGGCGGTGCTGTCCAGGACGGCACCACTGACCACCCAGGTTTCCAGATAGGCCAGCAGGTCGTGGGCCTGCTGGTTGGTCAGATGGGTATGGTAGGGAGAAAACATCTCAAAAAAGGTTGGGTTTCTTTCTGACATGGGGACATCCTTTCTGAGGTGATAGAAAAAGCAGAAACGGGCCGACAATGTCGGCCCCTACTGCGTAAGTTTCGTTAGGGAATTTCGTGGATCAGGGCCATGAGCTCGTCCAGGAGGGCCTCCTGAGGAACCTTCTTCACCACTTCACCGTGGCGGAAGAGAATGCCGAAGCCATTGCCCCCGGCAATGCCCACGTCGGCGGCAGAGGCCTCGCCGGGGCCGTTCACCACGCAGCCCATGACAGCCACGGTGATGGGTTTCTGGATTTCCTGGAGCCGCTCCTCCACGGCCTTGGCCAGGGGGATCAGGTCGATCTTGGTTCGACCACAGGTGGGGCAGGCGATGAGGTCGGGGCCATCCTTTCGGAGGCCCACCGCCTTGAGGATATCCTTGGCGGCCACGATCTCCTCCACCGGATCGGCAGTGAGGGTGACCCGGAGGGTATCGCCGATACCCAGACCCAGCAGACCGCCGATGCCGGCGGCAGACTTGATGGTGCCCATGCGGGTGGTACCCGCCTCGGTGACACCCAGATGTAAGGGATAGTTGGACTGCTGGCTCATGAGCTGATAGGCCTGCATGGTGGTGGCCACGTGGGAGGTCTTCAGAGAGACACAGATATCGTCAAAGTCATAGCGGTTCAGCAGGGCGATGTGCCCGAAGGCAGAGTCCACCATGGCCTGGGGGGTTGGGCCGCCGTACTTTTCCAAAAGATGCTTTTCCAGAGAACCGCCGTTAACACCGATGCGGATGGGGATGTTCTTCCGGGCGCAGGCGTGGGCCACAGCCTTCACCCGCTCGGGCTCGCCGATGTTGCCCGGGTTGATGCGCACCTTGTCGGCACCGGCTTCAATGCACTCCAGGGCCAGCTTGTAGTTGAAGTGGATATCCACCACCAGGGGCAGATCGATCTGCTCCTTGATCTTACCCACCGCCTTGGCGGCAGCCATGTTGGGGACGGCCACCCGGACGATCTCACATCCGGCAGCAGCCAGACGGCGAATCTGCTGAACAGTGGCCTCCACATCATCGGTGGGGGTGTTGGTCATGGACTGAATGGAAACGGGGGAGCCTCCGCCGATGGGAAGGCCGCCCACGAAAATTTTCTTTGTCATAGGGTTTCACCTCTTAGTGGAAGAGCTTCAGCACATCACTGAAGGTCACAAAGACCATGAGGGCCAGCAGCAGGACAAACCCTGCGGCGTTGAGCCAGGCCTCATACTTGGGATCCAGCCGCTGGCGGGTGGTGAGCCAAAGAAGCTCTGCCGCCACCAGCAGGAAGATGCGCCCTCCATCCAGAGCAGGAATAGGGAGCATGTTCATGATGGCCAGGTTCACTGCAATGAGGGCAATGAGGTAGCAGACATTCTGGATGCCCGTTTTCACACTGTCGCTCTGGCTGCCGGTCTCCTCGATGACGGTGACGATCCCCACCGGGCCGGACATATCCTGCAGGCCCACCTGGCCGGTGACCAGCATGCCCAGGCTGGTCCAAACCGCCTTGGCAAAGTAGACACAGGTATTCCAGCTATGGGCCAGGACACCCGGGAAGGAAGCCTCCTCCCGCTGGAAGGTCAGGCCGTACATGGTGACCCTCTTGCCATTGTAGTCATATTCCTGGGGGTCCAGAGGAAACTCCTCTAACAGGATCTCCTGACCCTCCCGCTCAATGAGAATGTCCTTGGGACCTTCCCCAGCGGCATTCAGCAGGGTACCCACATCGTTGTAAACCCAGACCTTTTTCCCGTCAACAGACAGGAGCCGGTCCCCAGGCAGAAGTCCCTCCTCCCCGGCATAGGGGAAGCCCTCCAGGAAACCCTGGATGACCGGGGCGGTGTAGCCTCCTGCCCAGGTAAACAGAAAGGCCACCAAAAGGAAACCAGCCAGGAAGTTGGCGGCAGAGCCGGCCACCAGGATGACCAGCTTCTTCCACAGGGACTTGGCAGCAAAGGAACGGGGATTCGGTTCCTCCCCCTCCTCCCCATTCTCTCCTTCCATGGCGCAGTAACCGCCTACGGGAAACAGCCGGAGAGAGTACAGGGTCTCCCCTTTCTGCCTGCTGAACAAGCCGGGACCCATACCAATGGAAAACTCATTGACCTGGACATCCAGGCGTTTTGCAGCAAGGAAATGGCCTGCCTCATGGACGGCTATGAGCAGACCAAAGAGGACAACGCCGATGATAATATAGAGCAAACCGGTCACCTCGGGAAACAAAAATAGTGCTTCTTGTGGAAAGACTGCCGGGAAGTTTCCCCTCATCAGTCAGCTGCGCTGACAGCTTCTCCCCAAGGAGAAGCCTTATTTCATTAGCGCTGGGCGCAGTAGGCCTCTGCCGCCTCCCGGGCCAGCTTGTCGGCCCGGCGGATGGCCTCCAGAGAGTCTGCCTCCTCCCGGGGGACGGTCTCCAGGGCATGTTCCACCACCCGGGCAATGTCCAGGAAGGAGATCTCCCCCGCCAGGAACTTGGCCACAGCGATCTCGTTGGCTCCGTTCAGGATGGCAGGTGCAGTCTTCCCCTCTTTGGCAGAGCGGATGGCCAGAGCCAGACACCGGAAGGTCTCCATGTCAGGCTCAGCAAAGGTCAGAGCCTTGCAGGAGAAGAGGTCCAGGGGATTGGCAGGACCGGGGACCCGCTCCGGCCAGGACAGGGCATACTGAATGGGCAGTCTCATGTCGGGAGAACCCAGCTGCGCGATCACGCTCTGATCACAGTATTCCACCGCCGAGTGCAATATGCTCTCCCGGTGGACCAGGATCTGGATCTTTTCCGGTGGCACGTCAAACAGAGACATGGCCTCCAGGAATTCCAGGCCCTTGTTCATGAGGGTGGCCGAGTCGATGGTGACCTTGGCTCCCATGGACCAGTTGGGGTGCTTCAGGGCATGGGCAGGGGTGACCTCCTCCAGTTCCTCGGCCGTCTTTCCGAAAAAAGGGCCGCCGGAGGCGGTGAGCAGAATACGTTTGACCTCCTTGTGACCGCTTCCCTGGAGACACTGGAAGATGGCCGAGTGCTCAGAGTCCACAGGGATGATCTCCGCCCCTTTCTCCTTCGCCCGGGCCATCACCAGAGGACCGGCACAGACCAGGGTCTCCTTGTTGGCCAGGGCAATGCGCTTGCCGCAGTCAATGGCTGCCAGGGTGGGTTCCAGACCGGAAATACCCACCAGGGCGGTGACCACGGTATCCGCCTCAGGGATGGAGGCCGCCGCCAGAATGCCCTCCTGACCGCCCATGACCTGGACGTCCGTGTCAGATAGGCGGTCAGCTAAAGCAGCGGCGGCGGTCAT
>JAFZEB010000205.1 GCA_017560855.1 Ruminiclostridium sp. | reverse complement strand
CGTACTGGCCCTTACCGCCGGACTGACGAGCATACTTGGTGTCCTGCTCGACGGTCTTCTTGACGGTCTCCTTGTAAGAGACCTGAGGTGCGCCCACGTTTGCCTCGACCTTGTACTCGCGCAGCAGACGGTCGACGATGATCTCCAGGTGGAGCTCGCCCATGCCGGCGATGATGGTCTGACCAGTTTCCTCGTCAGTGTAGGTCTTGAAGGTGGGGTCCTCTTCTGCCAGCTTCATCAGGGCAACGCCCATCTTCTCCTGGCCAGCCTTGGTCTTGGGCTCGATAGCGACGCGGATAACGGGTTCGGGGAACTCCATGGACTCCAGGATGATGGGAGCCTTGTCGTCGCACAGGGTGTCGCCGGTGGTGGAGTGCTTCAGACCAACAACGGCGGCGATATCACCGCAGTAGACAGCTTCGATGTCTTCACGGTGGTTAGCGTGCATCTGCAGGATACGGCCGATACGCTCCTTCTGTCTCTTGGTGGAGTTCAGAACGGAGGTGCCGGTGTTCAGCACGCCGGAGTAAACACGGATAAAGGACAGACGGCCGACATAGGGGTCAGCTGCGATCTTGAATGCCAGAGCGGAGAAGGGAGCGTTGTCATCTGCGGGACGCTCATCTGCTTCGTCGGTGTCAGGATCGATACCCTGAATGGCAGGGATGTCCAGGGGAGAGGGCATGTAGTCAACGATCGCGTCCAGCAGCTTCTGAACGCCCTTGTTGCGGTAGGAAGTACCGCAGACAACGGGAACGATGACGTTGTCGATGGTGCCCTTACGGACAGCAGCGCGGATCATGTCCTCGGGAATCTCTTCCTCTTCCAGAGCCAGCATCATCAGTTCCTCGTCCAGGTCGGCGCAAGCGTCGATCAGCTTGGTACGATACTCCTGAGCCAGCTCCATCATGTCAGCGGGGATGTCCTCCTCGCGGATGTCCTTACCCACGTTGTCATAGTAAACGTCAGCCTTCATCTTGACCAGGTCGATGATACCGGTGAAGGTCTCTTCCTTGCCGATGGGCAGCTGGATGGGCACGGCGTTACACTTCAGACGATCGTGGATCATGTTCAGAACGTTGTAGAAGTCAGCGCCCATGATGTCCATCTTGTTGACGTAGATCATGCGGGGGACCTTGTAGTTGTCAGCCTGACGCCAAACGGTCTCAGACTGGGGCTCAACGCCGCCCTTAGCGCACATGACGGTAACGGAACCGTCCAGGACGCGCAGGGAACGCTCGACCTCGACGGTGAAGTCCACGTGGCCGGGGGTGTCGATGATGTTCAGACGAGTCTGGGGGAACTGGTTGTTGGTGCCCTGCCAGTAGCAGGTGGTAGCTGCGGAGGTGATGGTGATACCACGCTCCTGCTCCTGAGCCATCCAGTCCATGGTGGCAGTGCCGTCATGGGTCTCGCCCAGCTTGTAGTTAACACCGGTGTAGTACAGGATACGCTCGGTGGTAGTGGTCTTACCGGCATCGATGTGAGCCATGATACCGATGTTTCTGGTGTTTTCCAGGGTAACTTTACGTGCCATTCTTTACCTCCAGACTTACCAGCGGAAGTGTGCGAATGCCTTGTTAGCCTCGGCGTTCTTGTGCATCTCTTCACGCTTCTTGACAGCGCTGCCGACGTTGTTGGCTGCGTCCATCAGTTCGCCTGCCAGACGCTCCTTCATGGTTCTCTCGCTGCGCTTGCGGGAGTATGCGGTCAGCCAGCGCAGAGCCAGGGTCTGGCGGCGCTCAGGGCGGACCTCCATGGGGACCTGATAGGTAGCACCGCCGACACGGCGGGCCTTAACTTCCAGAGACGGCATGACATTCTCCATAGCAGCGGAGAACACTTCCAGGGGATCCTTTTCGGTCTGTTCCTTGACGATATCGAAAGCGCCGTAAACAACCTTCTGTGCGACACCCTTCTTGCCGTCCAGCATGATGCTGTTGACGAGCTTAGTGACTAAGACGGAATTATACAGCGGATCAGGCAGAACCTCCCGCTTGGGTACGTTTCCTCTTCTGGGCACTTTGCTTCCCTCCTTCATAAAAAAATGATTTCATAGGTACTCGAAAAACAGGCTTTCCTGTCTTCCGTGTCGGGCCGATGGCCCGGTGCCTGCCTTGAGAGCTTACCCAAATCCGTTTAGCAGATATATGGTTAAGCGACTCGCGGCAAAGCATTTGCTTTGCGCTTGAGCGCAAAATTACGATCAAATGTGGTTGGACAGAAAGAATTACTTCTTGCCAGCCTTGGGTCTCTTAGCACCGTACTTAGAACGGGACTGCATGCGACCATTGACGCCCTGGGTATCCAGAGTGCCGCGGATGATGTGGTAACGAACACCGGGAAGGTCCTTGACACGGCCGCCGCGGATCATGACCACGGAGTGCTCCTGCAGGTTGTGGCCGACACCGGGGATGTAAGCGGTGACTTCGTAACCGTTGGTCAGACGCACACGGGCGATCTTACGCAGTGCGGAGTTGGGCTTCTTAGGAGTAGAAGTACGGACTGCGGTGCAGACGCCTCTCTTCTGGGGGGAGGGCTGATCGGTCTCCTTGTTCTTCAGGGTGTTCAGGCCCTTCTGCATTGCAGGAGAGGTGGACTTGTAGGTCACCTTGTCTCTACCCTTGCGAACCAGCTGATTAAAAGTAGGCATGAAATTTCCTCCTTTCCTCAAATATGGGAAATTATTTATATTCTAACCGGATGAGGTCTTCCTCATACGGCGAATACCACATTTAGTCCACGATGGCTGCCACAGCGCTTCCCACGGCGATGCCGCAGGCTGCACCCAGCGCATGCATGGAGGGGACATGGACGGCCTCGATGCCAGCTTCCTGGCAGAGATCGGCCACAGGCTCGGTCACCCGGGGGTCGGCATTGTCGGCCAGATAGACCTTCCGGGCGGTGCCGCTCTTCAGGGCGCGGGTCACCTGCTTGGCCCCTGTCACTTTTTTCGCAGTTTTCAGGTCGGTCAGCATAGCGTGTCCCTTTCCCTTTCGGCGGTTTTTTCTTGGTGGCTCTGCATTTTTTCCCATTAAAAGCAGGTTACCACGATTTTGTATTTTAGCATAAGTGCAACACTTCGTCAAGTAGTGAGAAAGTGATAAGATGCACGGATATCAAGGCTTCCTTTGTTCACTTTGTCTGTGTCAACGGTGTCAACTTTTAGCTCTTTAAAGGCTACACCGTGCATAGCCGCCGCTAACCCTCCCCTACATGTTGGGGAGGGGCCTGTTTCCCCTTATCCGCCAAAGGCTGTCCACCAGGACAGGGCCAGAGCCAGGAGCACCTGCACCGCCAGGATGGCGGGCATGCCCAGCTTAAAGGACCAGTGCATGGTTTTGTGGCGAAAGAGCTGCATGCCCAGGATGGCTCCCAGGCTGCCTCCCAGGGCAGCAGTGAGGAACAGGGTCTTTTCCGGGATCCGCCACCCGTGGCTGGCCGCTCTCCATTTGTCAACGCCCATCAGGGCAAAGGCCAGGATGCTCCAGACGAGCACCCACAGCAGAATATAGGTGGTCATGGGGTTTCCTCCTTGTTTTTTCTGGGCCGTTCCCCGGCGATCTCCCGGGCGGTGTCGGTCTCTCTGGATGCAAACCGGATCATATCCCGTCCGTACCTCTCCCGGATCTGATCCATGGTCCGCTCCAGCTTCTCCTGCTTCTCCCGCTTGGCCGAGGCCTGAGGGGCGAAGAGGTCCATCTGGTCCCCCGCCTCATCCTCGGGCAGCAGGCCCTGGGCGGTGATGGTGAT
>JAFZEB010000204.1 GCA_017560855.1 Ruminiclostridium sp. | reverse complement strand
CCTTGACAAGCAAGCCTCCATCTGCTATGATAGATTTCGTTCCGAAGAGAACGCAACTGCATATGGGGGTATAGCTCAGCTGGGAGAGCGCTTGAATGGCATTCAAGAGGTCAGCGGTTCGATCCCGCTTATCTCCACCAAAGAATAGAGTCATCGTCTGATGACTCTCTTTTTTCGTCCGAAGGCATACCGAGAACCGCTGACCTCTTGACCATTCATATCCAGTCAGCGTTAGCCGCCGATAGGCGTCAGCCCTCGGCGGCTTCGATCCCGCTTATCTCCACCAAAACAAAAGGACATCCGAATGGATGTCCTTTTTGTTTTTGGTAAAGGTAGGTTTGGGATCGGCCGTCCGGGCAAAGCCCGGTTGCGGCGACGGATGCCCTCTGAGCATCCTAGTGCCCGCAGGGCGGCGATCCCGCCCGAAGGGTTCTGCCTTTTCTGTCCGAAGAATACCAAGAACCGCTGATCCCTTGAACGGATATCGACACAATCATTTGACAAGGATATCGACATATGATACGATTCCAAAAAACAAAGAGGAGGTATTCCTATGAAACGACGCATATTGGGTCTTCTGACGCTTCTGATCCTGTCGCTGGGCATCACTGCCCACGCATACGGTCAAAACCTGGTTTATCTTACCATGGATTATAACGGCGGGAAACTGGGCGACTCCAGCAGTATGACCCTTCCCTACAGCTATGGCGACGATATGACCCAGCTCTTCGAACCCTCCCGCTCAGGCTATCGGTTCGGCGGGTGGTATACTGACGCCGCCTGCACGAAGCCCTGGATGGACAAGATTATCACGGGGCACACCACCATTTATGCGAAATGGCTGACCCGATATGATATCTCCCCTTCCCTGGATAATTTCACGCAGGTCAACACCTACCGAAAGGGAACCTTCACGGACGTTGTCCGCGGCTCCTGGTATGAAGAGAATGTGGCCACTGCCTATGAGCTGGGCCTCATGAAGGGCAGCAACAGCAACACATTTAACGTAACGGGAAATGTCACCGTGGCCGAGGCCATCACCATGGCGGCCCGCCTCCACAGCATTTACTTCACCGGAACGGAGCAATTTGTCCAGTCTGGAAACACCTGGTATCAGACCTATGTCACCTACGCATTGGATAACGACATCATCAACCGAACCTACGACAGCTACAACCGGGCTGTGACCCGGGGGGAATTTGCCGAGATCTTCTGCAATGCCCTCCCCGGAAGAGCGCTGGTCCAGTCCAACAACGTAGAAGACGGGGTGATCCCCGACATCGAGCCGGGCAGCCGCTATTGGGACGTGGTCTATTGCCTGTATCGGGCAGGCATCCTGACCGGCTCTGACCAGCAAGGCACCTTCCACCCCTACAGCACCATCTCCCGCACGGAAGCAGCAGCCATCGTCACTCGCATGGCAGAGCCCAATTTACGAAAATCCTTTGCCCTGATCCAGCAACATTCCATGACCGAGTTCCTCGGTGTCAGAGTCGCCGACGTGGCCAACGAGCTGGGTTGGGACTTCGACTACGCCGACGGCTGGTGGTACGGCGCCGCCAAACCCTTCGGATACGCAGACGGCCGCTCTCCCTATCTGTTCTTCTTTACCGACCTGGAGTACAGAGGATATGCCCTGGGCGAAGATCTGGTGACCCGGGTGGAATACTACCCAGATGCTGGTGACTCCTGCCTTGTGGCACCGGGTCTCCGAAGCAACCTGACCTACAATGAGATCAAGCGCATGAATCTAAAGGGAGAATTTGCATACATCGAGGGCGATATGGGAAACACCGCCGCCTTCTGGTATGACTACGACGCCCACACCACCATCGTTTTCTATTGGTATGGCGATCTCTCCCCCTATACCACCCAGGCTGGAAGCGTGGCCCTGATGTACCACTGAATCATAAAAAGGATGCGCCCTCCCGAACAGAGAGGGTGCATCCTTTCTTCACAGAACTCCCCCGCATACAATACCCCAGGGGGGATTTTCGTGAACCCATGTGAACTGACCGCTTCCATCACGGCCATTGCCAACGCCCTGGCCTGCCGACTCACCACAGACCAGCTCAACCTGCTTGGGGCGATCCTGACCCAGCTGGCCGACACCCTGCTTACCATCGCCGCACACAGAAGCATCTGCTGTCCGCCTCAGAACAGCACAGACCAATAAAATGGCACCCACGAGATCATGGGTGCCTTTTTTCCCTGATTTTCAGAGGTGACACGGCGGCGGTTACCATTCCCCCGTCCAGCAAACAGGCAGATCGGGGTTCTCCACCTTTACGGGTTCGGGATAGGTCTCGCCGTAGAGCTCCAGCTCCACCCTCTCGATGATCTGAGGCTCCACCGGCTCGTTGACCTCCACCCCTTCGATGGGGAAGTCAACGGGAACGGTCTCCACCTTCTCCAGCCGCCAGATCTCCTCCATGCCCTCCAGGACACGGCCGAAGACAGGGTAGGTCCCCTTGTGGTCGGGGCAGTCCCGCAGGGGGAAGAAGAACTCACAGCTGGCCAGACCGGCCTCGCCGTAACCGCCCATGCACACCACGCCGGGGTGGGAGTCCAGGGGGACCACCTGGGGGTTCAGCTGGAACTCGTTGGGGATCAGGTACTGGGCCTCCTTCTTGCCAAAGGCGGTGTAGCTCACGTCCACCCAGTTGCCGGGGACGATACGCTGGATGGCGTGGTTGTCCATAAGGCCCTGGGCGGCCACGTGGAGGAAGCTGTTGACGGTATTGGGGGCATGCTCGGGCAGCAGTTCAATGACGATTTTGCTGCCGTTGGCCATATGCAGGGTAGCTTTGGGATTCATAGGACACCTCACTCAATGATTTCCAGGGTCTTGGGGTAATGGTTCAGGACCTCACAGCCCGTTTCGGTGACCAGCACCAGGTCCTCAATGCGGACACCGGTGTCACCGGTCAGGTAGATGCCAGGCTCGATGGAGAAGATCATGCCGGGCTCGGCCAGACGGGTGTTCACGCTGGACACATCGCCGAACTCGTGGCAGCTCAGGCCGATGAAGTGACCCAGGCGGTGGTTGAACTGGGGACCGTAGCCCTTGTCGGTGATCAGGTTCCGGGCGGTGAGATCCAGCTCGCACAGGGGCACACCGGGCTTGATTTTGGCAATGGCCGCCTCGTTGGCGGCGCGAACGGTCTCATAGACCTCCCGGTGGGTGTCGGTGATGGTGCGGTAGTAGAAGGAGCGGGTCATGTCGGAGCAGTAGCCGTCCTTGATGCAGCCCACGTCGAAGAGGATCACGTCCCCCTCTTTCAGCACGGTGTTGTCGGGACCGTGATGGGGATCGGCGGCATTGGGGCCAAAGGCCACCAGAGGCTCAAAGGAGAAGCCGTCTGCCCCCAGGTCCTGGTAGATCTTCAGCATCTGGTCGGCCACTTCCTTTTCGGTGACCCCCTGGCGAATGAGGGTCTTGAAGACCGCCACGGCCTGGTCGTTCAGGTCAGAGGCCACCCGCATCTTCTCCTGCTCCTCCGCGTCCTTGATGCCCCGGGTGTTGTCCACCGCCAGAGAGGTGTTCACAAAGCCCTTGGCGGCCTGCATCTCCATGAGGGGCAGCAGGAAGCGGGCCTTGATGTCCTTGTCCACGCCCAGGATAGCCTCCCCGTCCACATACTTTGCCACCATCTCCATGACAGGGTCGGTGTCGGAGTACCACACCTTCTGGATGCCCACATCCTGGGGCACGGTGAAGAGGTTGTTCAGGAAGAAGGCGTGCTGGCCGTCGGCCCGCAGGAGCAGGCCGAAGAACCGCTCATGGGGATCGTTGTACACGCCGGTCAGGTAGTAGATGGACATGGGGTCCACAATGAGCATCTGGGTGACGCCCTGGTCCTCCAGGGCAGCCAGGATGCGCTGGGCTCGGTTTTCTATCATAGGTTGTACCTCCATTGTATCAGATTGCAGAAAGAGGAGGGGTGCCCTGCACCTCTCCTCTTTGGGGTTTTAGAACTGTTTTCTCAGCTTGGGGTCCAGCAGGTCGCGCATGCCGTCGCCAATGAAGTTGGCGCCGATGGCCATGGTGAAGATGGCCAGACCGGGGAAGCCGGCCACCCAGAACTTGTTGAAGTAGTCCACGCCTTCGGACACCATCATGCCCCATTCCGGGGTGGGGGGTGCAGACCCCAGGCCCAGGAAGCTCAGGGTGGAGAACATCAGGATCTGGTTGCCCAGGTCGGTGGTGGCCATGATCAGCACGGAGCTGATGCTGTTGGGGATGATCTCCTTGATGAGGATGCGCATCCGGGAGGCACCCAGGACCTCAGCGGCGGCGATGTACTCATTCTCCTTGACGCTCAGGACCACGCTTCGCATCAGTCGGGCATAGGTGGGCCAGGCCACAATGACCAGGGCGAACATGGTGTTGAACAGGCTGGAGCCCATGACGGAGTTGATGAGCATAGCCAGGATCAGGGAGGGGAAGGACAGGACCATCTCGGAGAAACGCATCATGACGTTGTCCACCTTGCCGCCCACATAGCCGGCGATGGCGCCGTACAGGGAACCGAGGGCACCAGCGATGATGACGGTCAGACAGCCGGCCAGCAGGGAGTACCGTCCGCCGTAGATCACACGGCTGAAGATATCACGGCCGAAGTTATCCGTGCCGAAGATATGTTCCTTGGAGGGGGGCTGGAGCATAACGCTCAGGTCCTGGACGATGGGGTCGTAGGGGGCGATCACAGGGGCCAGAATGGCCATCAGGATCCAGAAGATGCAGATGAGCACACCCAGGGTAAACAGGTAATTGGATCGAAATAATCTCTCCAGGGAACGAAGCATCAGCTGCACCTCACTCTCGGGTCGATGACACCGTAGAGGATGTCAACAATGGTATTGATCACCATGTAGTTCAGGGCGACCAGCAGGGAGACTCCAATGATGGCGGGATAGTCGTTGGACATGACGGACTGGTAGGCAAACTGTCCCACACCCGGCCAGTTGAAGATGGTCTCAACCAGGACCATGCCGCCCAGCAGGTTGCCCAGGCCCAGACCGATGACGGTGAGGACGGGGATCAGGGCGTTGCCCAGAGCATGGCGGGTGATGAGCTTGGACTGGCTCAGGCCCTTGGCCCGGGCAGTGCGGATGTAGTCCATGGACATAACGTCCAGCAGGTTGGAACGGGTGGTACGGGTGATGAGGCCCATGGTGAAGGCCGCCAGCACAGAACCGGGCAGGACCAGATGCATGAAGGCATCCCAGGCCTTGGGCAGGCTGCCCTCCAGCAGGCTGTCGATGACATACATGCCCGTCACATGGGCAGGGGCGGAGAAGGCAATGCTCAGACGGCCGGGACCGGGGAACCAGCCCAGCTTATAGTACAGTAGGAACATGACCAGCAGAGCAAACCAGAAGCTGGGGATACTGACGCCGGTGACCGAAATGGCACGGACGATCTGATCCACGATGCTGTTGCGCTTGATGGCGCTGATGATGCCGAAGAAGATAACGAACACAGCCGCCATGACGATGGCGAAAAGGGCCAGCTCAATGGTTACCGGGAAGGCACGCAGAAGCTCTTCCAGGACCGGAGTATTGGTCCGAATAGAAGTGCCCAGGTCCAGCTGAAGCAGGTTTCGGATGTGGTAAAAATACTGCACGATATAGGGTTGGTCGAGACCGTGCTTGGCGGTAAAGGCCGCCACGACCTCAGGGTCGTTGAGGGCACGCTGGCTCAGGTGGGCGGTCACAGGGTTGCCCGGGATCATCTTGGTCAGGATGAACACCAGGGTGGCCACGCCAAGGAGCATGACCACCAGGTAGAGCAGCCGCTTGGCGATGAATTTAAGCATATCCATGGTAAAGTTGCACCTCTTTTTTGTAAGTCAACGGAATCTTCCGTCATAGCGCATCCTGTGGAGGATGTGCCATCACGGAAGCTTCCGTGATGGATCCCGAAGCAGGCGAAACGCCTGCTTCGGGATCGGAACAAATTACTCTGCCACGTTGATCAGGGTCACGTCGACCACGTAGGGATCGGAGATCTCAACGCCGGTCAGGCGGTCATTGTAGCCCAGGTAAACGGGAGCCTGAGCGATCATGACGAAGGGACCGTTCTCATACATTCCGTCCTGGATCTGCTCCAGAATTGCGGTACGAGCGTCGTTGTCGGTGGCTTCCATAGCCTGGTTGTACAGAGCAGCCAGGTCGGGATCCATCTCAGCGGTCCAACCGGCTCTCAGGCCGACGGATGCGCCGGGCATGAACTCCAGCTGCACGTTGGGATCGTTGTAGTCGATGCCCCAGTACATAACGGTAAAGCCGATGGTGCCGTCACGGTAAGCATCGCCGTAGCCTGCAGCCCAGGGCTGGGGAACGATGTTCACGGTGATACCGATCTGAGCCAGATCGTCCTTCACCTTCTGTGCCAGGTCGGACAGCAGGATGCCTTCCATAGCCAGGTCGCAGACGGTCAGGTCGATCTCGAAACCGTCAGCATAGCCAGCCTCAGCCAGCAGAGCCTTTGCCTCTTCCACGTTGGTGTAGTCCGTGCTTCTCTCACCCTTGGCGCCCATGAAGCCGGTCTGGATCAGGGAGTAGGGGGTGGTGGTGCCTTCACCGCAGATAGCCTGGATGCCGGCATAGTCAACAGCCTTACGGATGGCCTGCTGGACCAGAGGATCGGAAACAGGGCCGCCGTACTGCTCGTTCATGTTCATCAGCAGGAAGGAAACGGTCTTGGAAGCAACTGCCTCGGTAACGATGCCGTCCTTGCCCTGGACCTCAGCGAAGGTGTCCTTGGTCAGGTTCATGGCGATGTCGATGTCGCCGCCGGCCAGGGTCATCATCTGGGTGTTTGCGTCGGGCTGGATCTTGATGACGTACTTGTCAACGTTGGTAGCCTCACCGCTGTAGTTGGGGTTCTTTTCCATGACGATCTCTTCGTCGGGCTTGTAGCTGGTCATGACATACATGCCGCTGCCTGCGGAAGTGGAATCCAGGTAGGACTGTGCGGTGTCGGCAGTGGAAGCGTCCTCGGCGCAGGTGCCGCCGTTTTCGATGACAACCTTGGAGTCCAGGATAGCCATAGCAGAATAGGTCAGCTTGGACAGAATCGCAGAGTCAGGCTGGGTCAGGTTCAGAACGACAGTCTTTTCATCGGGAGTGTCGATGCTTGCGATGGTGTCGGTAATGAAGGAGGGGTTGCCCTTCAGGTTTTTCACGCGCTCCAGGGAGAACTTGACATCTTCAGAAGTGACAGGGTTGCCGCTTGCGAAGGTGGAGTCGCGCAGGGTGATGGTCAGGGTCATGTTGTCTTCAGAGAATGCATAAGTTTCTGCCAGGCAGGGCTCAGCAGCGCCGTCGTTGGAGTAGAACTTAAACAGGGTCTCGTAGCAGGCATTGATGACCAGAGCGGGATACTTCTCATAGCAGTAGCCGGGGTCCATGGTGTCGAAGCCGGAACCCATAGCAATCGCGACAACGTTGCCGCCTTCAGCAGGTGCAGAGGCTTCGCCTTCGTCTGCTCCGCCGCCGCATGCGCACAGGCCCAGAGCCATAACGCCAGCCAGCAGCAGAGCTAAGATTCTCTTTTTCATCTTGAATTCCTCCTTTAAATATGTTGAGATGCCCCCCTCAGGGGACAGGATCTCCAAAGTTAATCGTACAGGTGGCAGGCCACAAAATGACCTTCCTCGATCTCCCGGAAGACGGGTTCCTCCTGCTTGCACCGCTCACAGACCTTGGGGCAGCGGGTGTGGAACCGGCAGCCGCTGGGCGGGTTGGAGGGGCTGGGAAGTTCGCCTTCCAGCCGGATCCGTTCGCTCTTCTCCCCGGTACCCACCTGGGGGATGGCGGAGAGGAGGGCCTCGGTGTAGGGGTGATAACGCTTCTCATAGAGCTGGGCATAGTTGGCGATCTCCACGATCTTGCCCAGATACATAACGGCCACCCGGTCGCTGACCTGGTAGACCACGTTCAGGTTGTGGGAGATGAAGAAGTAGGTCAGACCCAGCTTCTCCTTCAGTTCCTGGAGGAGGTTCAGGACCTGGGCCTGGACGGACACGTCCAGGGCGGACACCGCCTCGTCGCAGATGACGATCT
>JAFZEB010000203.1 GCA_017560855.1 Ruminiclostridium sp. | reverse complement strand
CGGCCAGGACGCCACCGGCACCTACGCCGACGGCGTGATCACCGTGGACCTCTTCGGCGCCACCTGCACCTTCGAGCCCGCCGCAGAATAACATTTACACCCCCGAGTTTCACCGTGGGGGTGTTTTTCTATCCAGCGATAGTTGTACCCTTCGGGTTTACAATCCCTCAGTCAGTGCTTCGCACTGCCAGCCTTCGGCCCGGGTCGCAATCATAGATTGCTCCCGGCTTTGGCTAAAAACATGCCACCGGCATGTTTTCTTAACGCGTCGCCCCCTTTACAAAAGGGAGCCTGAGGTTGTGCACTCGCCTCTGCCTCCCCTGTGTAAGGGGAGGTGGCTCGCCGTCAGGCTAGACGGAGGGGTTGTAGCCTGCCGACCAGTCACTGCCTTTCCTGTCAACCTCATCGGCCCACCCACCTGGGTCAATGAACCACGTTCGCCCTCATCCGCCCGCTTCGCGGGCACCTTCTCCCCCGGGAGAAGGCTTCTCTATCAGGTGACGGAAGGTTTCTCCCGGGGGTGAATGACTGCATCCAGATATATCCTCCCCCCTTGCAGGGTTTGACACCATATATTATAATGGTGATATCCTGCCGAAAGGAGGACGAATATGAAACGAATGACCACACTTTGTCTGGTGCTGGTCCTGCTCTTCTCCCTGTGCGCCTGCGGCGGCCAGACCCAAGAGCCCCCCGAAGAGCCGCCTGTGGAGGTCCAGACCGACCCCAACCTGGGCCGGTACCTCTGCACTGCCGTCACCCTGGACGGCGTGGACCTGGGCCCCAGCGGCCAATGGCTGGAGCTGGAACCCAACGGCAAAGCCCTCCTCTTCCTGGGGAGCGAGGCCGACGAGGCCCAATGGACCCTGAATGGCACCGCCTTTACCCTGACCATGGGCAGCGAGACCGTAGCCACAGGAACGCTGGCCGAGGGTACCCTCACCGCCAAGCTCATGGGCATGGACTGCACCTTTATAAAAGAAGCAACCCAAGAAACCGCCCCCACAGAGACCCCGGCGGCAGTCTACACACCCTCCACCGGAACCTTCTCCTGCCAGGGGCTGTACACGGTGACCTACCCCCTGGAGGCATTCCAGACCCCGGCCGACGGCCTCACCGACCTGACCTCCCCCGATGGGACCAAGATCTGGTTCACCAAACTGGACACCCGGGCAGATGCCAACCGATGGCGGACCGACATGGAGAGCAAGCTGACCGGGACCGACATTCTGCAGTCCGAACAGCTGGAACTGACGGTGGGAGAGTACGCCGGGGAAGTGGTGATCTACGAGACTGCCGAGGGCTGGCAGACCGCCGTCCTGGTGGACTTTGGCCGGAACCGGGGATCGGACGGACGATCCATGGCCGCTGCCTGTATCTACCTCTCCGCCCCCACCCGGGAGGGCGTTTGGAACGAGACCATCCAGAGCATGGTGTCCAGCCTGAAGCTGGGCCAGTGAGATATGAAAGGAGTTTTTCCCATGAAGAGAACCCTTGCGGCCCTGCTGGGCCTGACCCTTATTCTGACGCTCACCGCCTGCGGTACTACCGATGATTCCCCAGAGATCCCCCAGGAGGAGGCCGAACAGACCGTTCAGCCTGCCGAGGATCCCGCCCTGACGGCGGTCTGGCAGGAGCTGGCCGCCAACGGCAGCACCTGCGCCGTGGGTTACCTGGGCACCCTGCCTGAGAGCGGCGGTGCGAAGGCTCTGCTGGAGGACTCCGGCTGTCTGGAGGACTACCCCTTCCTGGCAGACTGCCCGGTGGTGACCCACACAGGCAATCAGGTCTTTTATCTGATCCCCGGGGAGGCCGAGGCTTCTGTGCTGGTCCAGGACTACATCTGCGACGAGAGCAACGGCTACCAGGGGGAAGTGGGCGACACCCTCTACCAAGGGGAGAACGGCCAGCCGGTGGTTCTGGTGTGCAACCAGAACGACGTCCTGCCCAACCTGGTGGTGACCCTGGAGGGGGCCGACGGCGAGCCCTTCTCCTACAGCCCCGTGCTGGAGCTGTGCGGCGGCACGGTCTTCATTCCCGCCGATGCGGCCATGACCGACCTGAGCGACTACGAGTCCATTCCCAAGCCGGAGGCACCCCCTGCTCCTGCTTCGGTGGACTTCACCGGTGTCTGGGGAGCCTATGAGGATTTTGATGGCTCCCAGGTCTACCTGGAGACCACCTTCGGGGAGGATGGCTCTGCCCGCTACCGCTGCGGCTATGCGTACTCTGAATTCCTCAGTGATTACCATGGCACCTGGTACACCATCACCGAGAACGGCCAGTATCCCGCCGGGTCCATCGTGCTGGACATGAAGGATGCCTTCTCTGGCGGCCCCTTCTTCGGTGTGTACACTGTCACCGCCGAGAGCGGCACCATCACCCTGACCCATGTGTCCGGGGACACTCTGGTCTATGGGTTCGACGGAAAGGGTATCACCTTTTCTCCCGCTGTGAACTGAGTTTCTTTTTCAGGCCCCCACGCCCATCGGCGCGGGGGCCTTTGCCTGTCGGAAACGGCTTTGCCGTTTCCGACAGGCAGTTTGCAGCATTCCCGTCATTGTCTGTATATTTGTGCAGGATAATCCTGCGGCCAAGTCCAGATATTACAGGAAATGTTAAAAAAACGAACAAAAAGTTGCACTCTATTGCATGAATAGACTTGTAATCGGTCCAAAATAGGATTATAATCAGTCTGAACGTGTATTATGGCAATAGTGGGCCGTTGTCCCTTCCAAGCAGCGGCCCGGTTGCCCCCAACAATAAGGAGTGAAAGCAAATGACCGAGTTTACGTCAGGTGTCGATCTTTCTCTGATGAAGGGCGTTCTTCGCCAGTATCAGGACGACTCCACCAGCCTGATCATGATTCTGCAGCAGGCCCAGTCTATCTACGG
>JAFZEB010000202.1 GCA_017560855.1 Ruminiclostridium sp. | reverse complement strand
CCAGGTGGGGCAGCAGGTCCCCAATGGTGAACTGGGGATCGCCGGGGTCCTCACCGATGCGGACGGTGACGGAGGTGCCGTCCTGGAGGATGACCACGCCGTGGAGGGCCAGAGGGGTTGTGGCCCACTGGTACTTCTTGATGCCGCCGTAGTAATGGGTCTTCAGATAGGCCATCTCCTTGTCCTCATAGAGAGGGTTCTGCTTCAGGTCCAGGCGAGGGGCGTCGATGTGGGCGGCACCGATGACGGCTCCCTCTGCCAGGGACTTCTTGCCGATGACGGCCAGGTTCAGGGCCTTGCCCCGGTTGTTGGCATAGACCTTGTCGCCGGGCTTCAGCTCCATGCCCCGGACCAGGGGCCGGAAGCCTGCGGCCTCGGCCAGAGCGATGGCGTAGTCCACGCACTCCCGCTCGGTCTTGCCCTCGTCCAGAAAGGTCTTGTAGCCCTGGCAGTATTGGCTGATGAGGGCCAGTTCTCCCTCAGCCAGCTTGTCGTAGCCGTTCTTCTTCTGGGCGAACAGCTCCTTTTTCTTCTGCTGGGCCAGGGTCAGTTCTTTGTTTTCCATGGGTTCATTCCTCCAAAAGGGTGCGGAACAGAGCACGGGCACGTTCTGCAAAGGTCTCCACTGTGTCCGCCTCGGTGTTGTGCAGGTTGTAATCGCAGCGTTCCTGGAACCAGGCGCTGTTGTGCTGGGCGTTCACCCGCATCCAGGCATACTCCTCAGAGATGCCGTCCCGGGCCATGATACGCTTCACACGCAGTTCATCCGGGGCGGTGACCGCCAGGGTGCAGTGGCACAGATCAGAAAGGCCGCTCTCCAGGAGCTTGATGGCGTCGATGGCGGCGGCGGGACGGCCCTCAGCCTCAGCCTGGGTCAGCTTCTCCCGGGTGGCCTGGGTGACGTACTTCTGGATGATCTCGTCCAGATCGGCCAGAGCCTTCTCGTCCTGGAAGACGATGGCCCCCAGCTTCTTCCGGTGGAGGGTGGTGCCCTCGTAGACCCCGGGGAAGCGGGCGGAGATCTCCTCCCGCATGGGGGCGCTGGAAACGGTGAGCTCGTGGTAGACGGCATCTGCGTCAATGATACAGCCCCCCAGACTGGTAAGGGCATTCAGAGCGGTGGTCTTGCCGGCCCCAGTGGGGCCGGTGATCCCGATAATTTTCATGGTTATGCCTCCTCTAAAAAACGCAGGAGTTCCTCCCCGGGGATGCCTCCCTCCCGGAGGATCTTGGGGGCTTCTCCGGTCAGGTCCACGATGGTGGACTCCACCCCCACGGTGCAGGGTCCCCCGTCCAGGATGCCGTGGATCTTGCCATCGAAATAATCGAAGACGGCTTCGGCAGACTTGGGAGAGGGAGCCCCCTCAGGGTTGGCGGAGGGAGCCGCCAGGGGTGCCCCCAGGGCCTGGATGAGGGCCAGGGTCATGGGGTGGTCCGGGCAGCGGACCCCCAGGGTGTCTCCCCCGGCGGTGACCGTGGGAGCGGCACAGCCCTTGTCCTCCAACACCATGGTCAGGGGGCCGGGCCAGTATTGTTCCGCCAGCTTGTAGGCGGCGGCAGGGATGTTTTTCGCAAAACCCTCCACCATGTCCATGCCAGAAACCAGAATGGACAGGGGTTTGCCGGGGTTGCGGGTCTTGACGGTATAGATGTCCTGGACAGACCGGTCCAGCCCGGCGTGGGCCGCCAGGCCGTAGACGGTTTCCGTGGGGACGGCCACCAGTTCCCCTGCCTTCATGGCGGCAGCGGCCTGGGGAACGGTCTGCATGGTGTACCGGATGGTGTTCATTTCCTTCATGGTCATTGGTTCCTCTGCTGTTCCATGCGGGCATGGAGGACCAGGCCGTCGATGATCTCCTCCAGGTCTCCGTTCATGACAGAATCGATCTTGTAGAGGGTCAGGCCGATCCGGTGGTCGGTGACTCTGCCCTGGGGGAAGTTGTAGGTGCGGATGCGCTCGTTGCGCATGCCGGAACCCACCTGACTGCGGCGCTGGCCTGCGATGGCCTCCTCCTGCTCCTGGACAGCCTGCTCATACAGGCGGGAGCGGAGGATGGACATGGCCCGGTCCTTATTCTTATGCTGACTGCGCTGATCCTGACACTCCACCACGGTGCCCGTGGGCAGGTGGGTGATGCGGATGGCAGACTCGGTCTTGTTGATGTGCTGGCCGCCGGCGCCCGAGGCACGGAAGGTGTCGATGCGCAGGTCGGCAGGATTCAGGGCGAACTCCACCTCGTCCACCTGGGGCAAAACGGCCACGGTGCAGGTGGAGGTGTGGATGCGGCCGCCCGACTCGGTCTCCGGGACCCGCTGGACCCGGTGGACCCCGCTCTCATGCTTGAGCCGGGCAAAGGCCCCCTCCCCTTCCACAAGGAAGGAGATCTCCTTGATGCCCCCCAGCTCGGTCTCGCTGAGACCGGCCAGTTCCAGCCGCCAGCCCTGTTTCTCTCCGTGCATGGAGTACATGCGGTAGAGACTGTGGGCAAAGAGGGCGGCCTCCTCCCCGCCCACCCCGGCACGGATCTCCATGATTACTGACTTGTCGTCCATGGGGTCCTTGGGAATGAGCAGGAGTTTCAGTTCCTCTTCCAGGCGGGAGGTCTCGGTTTTCAAGGGGCCGTACTCCGCCTGGGCCATCTCCCGGCACTCCGGGTCGGAGAGGAGCTCCTCCAATCCGGCCAGCTCGGACAGAGCGGCCTGCCACCGATGGTAGGTGTCCACCACCGGGGTCAGGTCCTTCTGTTCCTTGGTGAGCCGGGAGAGCTTGGTGGGGTCGGCGTAGGTCTCCGGCTGGGCCAGCTGGGTCTCCAGTTCCTCCAGGCGGAGGACCAGGTTGCGAAGCTGAGACAGCATTACTCGCCCTTGGCTTCCTCTGCTGCCTTCTTGGCGGCGGCTTCCGCAGCCTTTTCCTCGGCCTCGCGGCGGTTCCAGTCCTCCAGCATAGCCTCGAACTGGTTCATCATCATGGAGTACTCATAGCCGGCCACTTCGGAGGCGGACATGGGGCTCATGGCCTCTTCCATTTCCTTCTTGAACTCCTCGTCGAACTTCTCATCGTTCTCCACTTCGTTCAGTTCGCCGGCAGCTGCCTTGGCGTCCATCAGGTCGAAGAGTTCCTTCATCTTTTCCTCGGTGGTCATGACGTTGTTGTTGTTCTCAGACATGGTAGTTTCTCCTTTATGATAAGATTTTTGG
>JAFZEB010000201.1 GCA_017560855.1 Ruminiclostridium sp. | reverse complement strand
TCCAGGCTCAGGGCCTTGATCTTCTCCATGAGGGCATCGGTGGCGATCTGGTAATCCTCACTGGTGGCCTTCCGGTCCTCGGTGAAGGGCATATAGGGCTGGCCGAAGCGGATCTCGATGGGGTGGAAGAGCTTCCGCTGGGGGGAGATGTGAACGGGCAGGATGGGTGCACCGGTCCGAATGGCCATCATGGCAGCACCGGTCTTGCCCTCGCCGATCTCATCGTGACGGGTGCCCTCAGGGAAGATGAGAAGCTTCTCGCCCCCTTTGAGGGCTTTCAGGGCGCTCTTTACCGCGCCGACGTCTGCCTTACCCCGCTTGACGAAGATGATGAACTCCCCCCACTTCAGCAGAGGACCCACCACCGGCCAGTGGCTGACCTCCTCCTTGGACATGATCCAAACCTTGTGACGGCGGGGAATGGCGTGGATGATATAGAAGGGGTCAGAAAAGTGGACATGGTTGGCGCAGATGACCGCAGGACCCTCGGGCACGTTCTCCAGTCCGTAGATTCGCTTGGGCTTCAGGAAGCTCGCCACGTTAAAAACGAGCTTGCTGGCGGAATATAAGAATTCATATTTGGTCAAAGGTCAAGCCTCTCTTTCACCAGGGTATACAGGGCTTCCAGGCTCTGGTCCAGGTCCAGAGCAGAGGTGTCCACCACCACGGCGTCCTCAGCCTGCTTCAAAGGAGCCACCGCCCGATGGGAGTCGGCATAGTCCCGGTCCGCGATCTCCTGCTTCACGGTTGCAAAGTCGATCTCCTGTCCCTTTTCCAACAGCTCCTTGTGGCGGCGGCGGGCCCGCTCCTCCACAGAGGCGGTCAGGAAGATTTTCAGGTCGGCGTCAGGCAGGACCACTGTGCCGATGTCACGTCCGTCCATGAGGACGCTGTGTTCCCGGGCCATGGACCGCTGCATCTCAAGGAGAAAGGCACGAACCCCAGGGATGGGAGACACCTGGGAAGCATAGCGGGAGACCTCATTCTTTCGGATGTCGGTGGTCACGTCCTCCCCGTTGAGGATCATGTGCTGCAAACCGTCCTCTCCGTAGGTCATGGAGATCTTGATCTCCGGCAGACGGGACAAAACGTCAGATTCCTTGGCGCAGTCTCCCCCCTGACGGGCCACATAGAGGCCCACGGTACGGTAGATGGCGCCGGTATCCACATAGAGGAACCCCAGCTTGGCCGCCAGGGCCTTGGCCAGGGTGCTCTTTCCGGCCCCGGAGGGACCGTCGATGGCAATGCTGTATCTTTTCATACCTGCTCCTCCTTCCGGTAGGCGGCGGCGCTGAGACCGGCCGCACGGCCGGTGCACCAGGCGATCTGTAGGTTGAAACCGCCAGTGTAAGCATCTACGTCAATGACCTCTCCGGCAAAGAACAGACCGGGGGTTTTCTTGGACATCATGGTGCCGGGGTCGATCTCGCCGGTCTTCACGCCGCCGGCGGTGATGATGGCCTCATTCACCGGGCGGGTACCGGAGATAGGAATGATAAAGTGCTTCATAGTTTCCATGAGGCGGCGGCGCTGGCCCTTGGTCATGGCATTCACCGGCAGGTCGGGGTCGATGTCCGCCTTTTCACACAGGACGGGGACCATGAGCCGGGGAGCCAGGCCCTCCAGGAAGTTGTGGAAGGCCTTGTTGGGGGCTTCGGAAATATCCCGCAGGATACGGGCTTCCAGCTTGGCCTCGTCCAGGGCGGGCTTCAAGTCGATGATGGCGGTGTATTTGTCCTTGGTCCAGTCTCCGTGGGCGCTGGCCGACAGGACCAGGGGACCGGAGATACCGAAGTGGGTGAAGAGCATCTCGCCCTGCTCCTGGAAGACCACCTTTTTCTTCTGGTTCTTCAGGGTAAGGGTGACATTCTTCAGGGACAGGCCCTGCATTTTGCCGCAGGTGTCCCCATCCTCCACCAGGGGGACCAGGGATGCCCGAGGGGTGACCACCTTATGCCCGGCCTCCTGGGCCAGACGGTAGCCGTCGCCGGTGGAACCGGTGCCCACATAGGATACGCCGCCGGTAGCCACAATGACCGCATCGGCGGGAACCACGTCACCATCGGTGAGGATGACCCCGGTGACCCCGGACTCTGTCAGTTCCAGACTCTGGACCTTGGCCCGACGAACGGTGACCTTGGCCTTCTTCAGGGCAAAAAACAGGCCGTCGATCACGTCGGCCGCCTTGTCAGAACACGGAAAAACGCGTCCCCCCCGCTCGGTCTTCAGGGGGACGCCTAATTTCTCAAAATATTCCATCACCTGGGACGGGGGGAACTTGGTGACTGCACTGTACAGGAACCTACTGTTCCGGGGCACGTTGTTCAAGACCCCCTCCACGGTGGTGTTGTTGGTGAGGTTGCACCGGCCCTTGCCGGTGATGTAAAGCTTGCGGCCCAGTTTCTCGTTGGGCTCCAGCAGGGTCACGTCGGCCCCTGCCTCCCGGGCAGCCAGGGCAGCCATCATACCAGCTGCGCCGCCGCCCACCACGACCACACGGGTCTGCATCATTGGTTCTCTTCCTCCATACTAACGAAAATGCCGTGCTCTTCCCAGATGTTCTCCAGGCGCTCAAAGTGATCCACCACGTCGGACTTGCTCCGGGCGATGGCCACCAGCAGGGCGTTGATGAGGCTCAGGGGTGCCACCAGGGAGTCCACCACGGAAGCCATGTCGGACTTGGCCAGCAGCACATAGTCGGCAGCCTTAGCCATGGCGTTGGAGTGGCTGTCGGTGATGGCAATGACCTTGGAGCCCCGCTCGTGGGCAAAGTTGATGGCACGCACGGTGCGGCGGGAGTACCGGGGGAAGGACAGGCCGATGGTCACGTCTCCCTCACCCACCTGGACGATCTGGTCAAAGATCTCCTGGTTGGCAGACTCGCCCACATGGACCACGTTGTCAAACATCAGGCCGAAGTAGAAGGACATGAAGCCTGCCAGAGCACCGGAAGAACGGGTGCCCAGAATGTAGATCTTTTTGGCGTTGACGATGGCCTCCACGGCAGCGTCAAAGCTCTCCCGGTCCAGCTCCTCCATGGTCATGCGGATCTTCTCCATGTCGGACTGCATGATGGAGGAGACCACGTCCTGGCTGCCGATGATGTCGTTGGACACCTCGATGCGCTGGATGGAAGTCAGCTTGTTTCGAATCATCTCCTGCAGCGCCTTCTGCATGGCAGGATAGCCGTCATATTTCAGTTCAGAGGCAAAACGGACCACGGTGGATTCACTGACGTGGACGGTTTTGCCCAGCTTGCTGGCCGTCATGAATGCAGCCTTGTCGTAAGAGGTGAGGATGTAATTTGCAATGAGTTTCTGACCCTTGGAGAAGGTGTTCATCTTGCTGCTGATGAGCGCTAAAATATCTTTTGCCATGTCATCGTCCTCCGATTATGCGGCCGGAAGGTCGCTCTTCTTCTATACCCCTATCTGCACGGGGAATTGGTCGGTTTCCCGGGTCTGCCCGGTCCCATATTGTTTGGGGCTATTATATCGCGGTTCGACCACTTTTGCAAGAAAAAAATCACCGTCTTGCAGGATAGAATTCACAGCAATCTGTCCAGTTCTTCTGCCGTCAGCTCCCTCCACTGACCGGGACGCAGGGTTTTGTCCAGGTGGAGTTTTCCCTCCCGGATCCGCTTGAGCCGCCGAACGGTCATGCCGCAGAAGGCGCACATCCGTCGGACCTGGCGATTCTTTCCCTCGTGGATGGTCACGGACAGGACCGTCCGCTCCCCTTCCCGGCGAAGGACCTTCACTTTCGCAGGCCGCAGGGCCTGCCCGTCCAGGGTCATGGGCTGGGCCAGACGCTCCGCACCCTCAGCAGTGAACCCCGTGACCCACACCAGGTACTCCTTCTCCACCTCATGGCGGGGATGGATCAGGATGTTGGTCAGTTCTCCGTCATCGGTGAGCAGGAGGAGGCCCTCGGAATCCATGTCCAGGCGGCCCACCGGCCAAACCCGAACCGGGCAGTCCTTCACCAGGTCGGCCACGTTTTTGCGGCCCTTTTCATCCGACAGGGTGGTCACTACCCCCCGGGGCTTATAGAGCATGAGCACGGTACGGCTCCCAGGTCGGATGACCTCCTTCCCGTCCAGCGCCACCACATCCCGTTCCGGGTCTGCCCGATCTCCCAGAGAGGCGGGCTGGCCGTTGACGGTCACCCGCCCAGCCGTTATGTATTCCTCAGCCTTGCGGCGGGAGCAAATTCCCGCCGCCGAGAGGATCTTTTGCAGACGATCTTCCATAGCCGTCTCCTTTTACTTGTTATTGCGGCCCCCTGCCATCCGCTTCAGAAAACCCAGGGGGGTGTGATCCGAGTCCCCACTGATCACGTCACGCCGGGCGGATGTCCCCCAGACCAGGTAGGTCTGCCCCACCTGGCGGTCTCCCAGCCAATAGGTCACGGAACCGGCGATCTCCCCCGCATAGACAGGGGCCTGGACGGAGTCCGGCAGCTGGACCTCACAGGTGACCTCCTCCCCTGCACGCAGGGGATAGCCAAGGGTCTTGCGGGCCGTCACCGGGATTTGTCGGAGGAGACTTCCCTCCACCCGGACCTGCCCCAGGACCTCACCGGCCCGAACCAGCTCCTGCCGGGGCCAGATATCAAAGCCATAGTCCAAAAGAGCCGTGTGGTCCGCCCAGTCGTCCCCGTCGTTGAGGGTCACACAGATGAGATCCTGTCCCTCCCGCTGGGCGCTGGACACCAGGGTCCTGCCAGCCTGCCGGGTGTAGCCCGTCTTCATGCCGGTGCAGCCAGGGTACTGCCATAAGAGCTTGTTGTGATTGGTAAAACTCCGCCCCTCCAGGGTAATGGACCGGGTGGCCAGGATGGGGGCCACGGTGTCGTTGTTCAGACAGACCCTTCCCAGCTTGGCCATGTCCAGGGCGGTGGAGTAGTGGTTTTCATCCCCCAGGCCATTGGGATCAGAGAAGTGGGTCCCGGTCATCCCCAGGTCGGCTGCCCGCTGGTTCATCCAGCCCACGAAGGTCTCGGTGTCCCCGGCGCAGATCTCAGCCAGGGCCACGGCGGCATCGTTTCCCGAGTGGAGAAGGAGGCCGTAGAGAAGGGTCTCACAGGTGAGCTCCTCCCCCGGTTTCAGGTAGAGGGAGGTCCCCTCGATCCCCGTCCAGTTGGGCCGGATGGTAACCGTTTGGGACAGGTCCTCCAAACACTCGGCTGCCACCAGGGCGGTCATGAGCTTGGTGATGCTGGCAATGGCCCGGGGTTCATTGGCGTTGTGGGAAAACAGGATGCGTCCGCTTTCCCCGTCCATCAAAAGGGCGGAGGCCGCGGAAACCGCCGGAACCTCCGCCGCTTGGGTCTGGGTACTCAGCCCCGTCAGCAGGGCGCAGAGCACCCCCAGGGCTGCTAGATATCGTTTCACAGGCATTCCTCCATACCAAAAGAATCTCTTTTAGTATGGACAAATGTTTACAGGGTATCCGCAGACTTTTCCTTCTTCTTGTCCAGGAACTCGCCCACCTTGTTGAGGATGTCGGGGATCATCTCCACGGCACGGTCCACGCTGCCCTCCACAGGGCTGGCCACAGGCAGGACCCGGACGTTGGTGCCCACCACGGACAGGAAGCACACAGGAGTGATCTTCACACCGGCACCGCCGCCGCCCCCGTAGGGATTTGCCTTGTTGGCGTCAGCCTTGGCGGGGAACTCGGAACCACCGGTACCGAAGCCGAAGGAGATTTTGGAGATGGGAATGAGGGTGACCTCACCCACCATAATGGGTTCACCCACCACTGTGTTGGCATCTACGGTATCCCGGATCTGCTGGATGGTGGTGGCGAGCATGTCATTCAACGGACGATTGTTTTCCATGGTTGGCTTCCCCTTTCTTCTGCCCCGCCCCGTTTGGTTCCCGAGGCGGAATAATGGTTTTTCTATGGTGCCACAGGACCTTTCCTGCTCCCACACCGGTCCGCAGACCGATACCCATGATCTGAGCCAGGGTGAGGGAAAGACCTGCCCGGATGTACACCCGGGGCTTTTCTGCCAGGAAGTCGATGCTGACGGCCACCTGGCGGTTTTTTATGACAAAGTTTGCTTCCAGGAAAGACAGGATGGCCTCTGCCGCCGCCCAGCCGTAGCCGTAGTGGATGGCCGCATCGGCGGGGTCCTCCTCGGCCCAGGTGACGTCCAGGGTCAAGTCGTCGATCTGGAGCTTGTGGCGGAAGCGGCTGGCAGCATTCTGGACCACCGGCAAGAGATCCCATACCAGCTCCAGCAGACCGCCGATGGGGCGCTTGACCTTGGGTTTCGGGGGCTTCTGGGCCTTTTTCGCCTCCTTAGCCGCCTTTTTAGCCGCTTTCGCTTTCTTTTTCTTCTGTTTCTTTGCTTCCGCTTCCGGGTCCTTCCTCAGGGGAAAGACCTGGATGTATTTGGGCCCCACCTTGACTTTCACCCAGGGACCGGTTTCGTCATAGCAGGCCAGGACTCCCAGCCGAAGATCACAGGCCAGCAGGACAAGCAGGGCCAGGACCACAAGGAAGATGAGCCATCCCACGGAGACAGCAGCGTATATGCCCACCACTTCGGTCACAGGTCATCCCCTCCTTCCTCCCGTTCCAGTTCCTCAGGCAGAGGGGGCAGGTCATCCAGGCTGGCCAGACCAAAGGAGCGCAGGAAGGCCTCCGTGGTTCGGTACAGATTGGGTCGACCGGGGGCATCCAGATTGCCGCAAGGTTCCACCAGTTCCCGGTCCAGCAGCAGGGACAGGGAGTGGGAGGAATCCACCCCACGAACCTGGTCGATGTAGACACGGGTCACCGGCTGGAAGTAGGCCACCACGGCCAGCGTCTCCAGAGCAGCCGGGGAGAGTTTATCCGGTTTTCGCCGGGAGAGGAGCTGCCGGACGGTGTCCCCCCACTGTGGGTCCGAGACCAGCTGCCAGCTCTCCTCCAGATGGATGAGACGGATGCCCGCTTCCCGGGCTTCATAGTCCCGGGCCAGGGCCATACAGGCTTCCTCCACCAGATAAGGCGAAACGTTCAGCGCTTCGCAGAGACGGACCTGGGCCACTGGCTCCCCCAAGGCAAAGAGGATGGCCTCGATTGCACTCTTTAATTGATTCTGTTCCAAAGCCATCACCCCGTCTATGTTATAATACAGAGATCAACGGTTCTTCCATGGTGCCTGCCAGACAGACCTTACCGCTTCGGCAGAGGTCCAGCAAAGCCAGAAAGACCGCGGTGACCTCAGAGCGGCTCTCGCTCCGGGCAATGAGCCGGGTAAGGGAAGAGGGTCCCTCCTCTTCCAGCAGGTCCAGCAGTTCCCGGGCTTTCAGTTCCACCCGGTAGGGTTCCGGACGGACCACTTTCCGAAACTCTTTCCAATCCGGCGGCAGAGCTGCCCCCTGTCGGGCCTGCCAGGCCTCCACTGCCTTTGTCAGGTCGGCAGGTTTGTGCTCATAGCGATAGACCCGCTTGGCAAAGGTAGGCTCCGGGGGCTTGGGAAAGCTCAGGCGGTTTTCCAAGTATCCCAGCTCCAGACCACCCAGGACCTGTTTGATCCGGGCCAGACTGGCGTGACGCTCCCGGGCTTCCAAAGAGGCCATGAGTTCTTCCATTTCGGACTGGGCCTCCTGGTCCTCTTCCTTCAGGAGCATCTTGGTTTTTAAGAGCATCAGCTGGGAGGCCATCTCGATGAACTCCCCCGCCACCTCCAGGTCCATGGCCTGCCGAGCAGACATCCAGTCCAGATACTGCTCCAGCAGGTCGGCCAGGGGGATATCCCGGATGGCAATCTTATGTTTACGCAGCAGGTGGAGGATCAGATCCAGGGGACCCACAAAGTCCCCGGCATCCTGATTCTTCTCCTGGACCACGCCTTTGATGTAGTATACCGGTCGCTCCATGGCTCACCCCAACAGATTCAGCACCAGGTAATAGATCCCCTCGGTGTGGGTCAGCATGAAGTCCACCAGGAAGGTACGGGCGGCGTACAGGTAGGTATCCAGCCAGCCGAACCACAGGATGGCCATGAGGATGACCATGCCGTACCGCTCCAGCTGCATCCACCGGATGTACTGCCGGTCGGGCAGGAACATGGCCACCACCTTGGAGCCGTCCAGGGGCGGGAAGGGGATCAGATTGAAAACACCCAGACCGATGTTCAGCAGAACCAGCAGATAGCAGAGGGAGAAGAATGTCATGAGCAGGCCGATCTGGCCGTGGATCGTCATAGCTGCCGCCAGGGCGTTGGCTCCGAAGGCCGCCAGAAAGGCCAGAACAAAGTTGGACAAGGGTCCTGCCAGAGCCGTGATGGCCATACCCTTCTTGGGATTTCGGAAGTACCGGGGATCCACCGGCACGGGCTTGGCCCAGCCGAAGCCCACGGTGACCATCATGATGAGGCCGAAAATATCCAGATGGTGGAGGGGATTCAGGGACAAACGGTTGCTCCGCTTGGCAGTGGGGTCACCCAGCCAGTAGGCCGCCAGTCCATGGCAGACCTCATGGACCACCAGGCACAGCAGAATGGCAAAGATCCGCAGGAACATAGTCCCCATACCATACCAGTCCACCCCGTGGATCAGCTCCATATCCCGTCTCCCTCCTCATTTTGCATAGTTGATAGTACATTATACCAAAAAAGCCCCCATGTGGCAAGAAAAAGGAAAAAGCTCCCTCATAAGAGAGAGCCTTTCCACAGAAAAACAAGTCCAAACAGAAGGAGCGTAAAACTCCCTCCCTGTAACATCACCCACACCCCTGCCCCTGACAGGGCCAGGGCGAAGAACCGGGTCACCCAAGCGCTTATTTTCTCCCCTGTGTCCGGCCCAAACCATCGGCAAACCAGCCCCCGCAGGATCCTCCCGCCATCCAACGGTGCCACGGGCAGGAGGTTGAAGAGGCCAAGGACCAGACTGACCCCGGCCAAGGTCTCCTCCACCGGAGCCGACAGCAGAGCCAGCGCCAGACTGGCGGCAGGTCCGGCCAGGGCGATCAGGCATTCTTCCCGGTAGCCGAACATCCCCCGTGGGACCATCACCGCCCCCAGGCCGGTAAGCCGAAGGGCTTCCACCCCTCCCCCCAAGGCACGGATGGCCAGATAGTGTCCCAGTTCATGAATGGCACAGGCCAGAAGGACCCACCCCATAAGGGAGAGGGGCGCTGCCAGCAGCAGCGCCCCCACCAGGAGCCAGAACCCGCCGGTGCTATGGAGTCTGCCCATCCTCACCCGCCAGTTCCTTCAGCCACTCCTCTCCCCGGGCCACGGTCTGCCCCACCTGGGCAAAGACTGCCTGGAAATCCGTGTCCTGACGGACCAGCTGGGCCACTTGGTCGGACAGCCGGACCACCGGCTCCAGGTCCACCCCCCGCCCCACAAACACGATGCCGAAGAGAACCAGACAGACCACCATCTGACGGAGCCGTCTCTTTTCTCCCGGAGCCAGAGGCTCCCGCTTTCCCTTCTTTGCTGCCATCCTTCCCTCCCCTTTCCGGTTGGTTTGTCCTATCTCTATGCCCCGGAGGTCGGGAATATACTTTGGAAAAACCTTGACATTCCAGAAGCACTTGCGTATAATATTATGGAATATCCGGGTGTGGCGAAGTTTGGTATCGCGCTTGGTTCGGGTCCAAGAGGCCGTGGGTTCGAATCCCGTCACTCGGACCAGAAGGAGTACTTACGTTCTTGTAAGTACTCCTTTTGTCGTTTTACCAACAAACCCACGGCCTCTTGTTGGCGGCTTGGCCGCCATAAAATCCGCCGTGGCGGGAAATCGGGCAACAGCACGACTTTCCCGTGGGTTCGAATCCCGTCACTCGGACCAAAAAGGAC
>JAFZEB010000200.1 GCA_017560855.1 Ruminiclostridium sp. | reverse complement strand
GGGCGGCAACCTCCGGGGGGATCCATCCCAACAGGTCCACCAGGGCCCACTGGGCCACCAACAGGATCAGGATGCCCATGACCAGTCCCAGGACACCGCCCAGGAACTTGTTGATAAAGTTCAGGCCGGGGAGCTTTGCCACCAGGTCCAGGATGTGGCAGAGGGCGGTCCAAACCATCTGGACCACAACGAAACCGCCCAGGAACAGGATGGCACGGGTGGCGGGCAGGGCGGCCTCAGCTGTCAGGTATTCAGCAAAGAAGGACTCCCACTGGACTGCCAGAGGGGCTGCCTGGGTGGTGGCCAGATACCAGCCGCCGAACAGGCCCAGCAGCACGGCGATAAGACCGCAGAGGGAGAGGATCAATCCTTTTCGCAGACCCATCAGGAACCAGTAGACCAGCAGGCCCACCAGAACAATGTCCAGCACAAGGGAGGTGGTCAGGGTCATGCTTCGCCCTCGCCTTCCTGGGGCTCGGCCTGGGTCTGAGTTTGAGCCTCAGGTTGGGGTTCAGCTTCGGCCTGGCTTTCGCTTTGAGTCTCAGCCGGGGTTTCGGTGGCAGGCTGCTCCTGCACCGGGGTTTCAGGCTTGGTTTCAGTTGGCTTCTCTTCCTTGGTGTCCTTGTTCTTTTTGGCCTCCTTGGCGGCCTCCTTTTCCTCCAGGATCAGAGGATTGGTGTCCCGGGAGCCGGAGGGGAAGTAGAGGCTGACGGTGGCGCTGCTCACCAGAGCTACACTGCCGTCTTCATAGACGGCCAGGTTGCGGATACCGCGCTGGTTGGGTTCCGTGCGGAATTTTTCCAGCTTCTTGTTGGTGGTGATGATATCACTGGTGGTGAGAACAGCGATGGTATTGCCCTGGGCACCCATGGCCAGGGTCTGGCCTTCCAGGGGAAGACGACCCATCTCCTCGCCATCGTCATTGACGGTGACCAGGTTGCCCGCACTGCCGGAGGCCGAGCGGGACAGGAAGAGGGTGGCAAAGCCGTCCCCCTGAAGGGTGCCCATCTTCAGATACTGGCCTTCATAGTCATAGGATGCGGTGATGACACCGCTGGAATCCAGGACCAGGAGACTTTCGTCGCCCAGGATCCAGCACTTGTTGGCAGACAGAATGGACAGGACCACGTTGGAGCCCAGAGAGACCTCCTTGGTGGGTTCCTCCCGGGAGGAGAAGGTGTAGTACAGCAGGGTGTTCTCAAAGGCACCGCCCTCCTGACCGGGAGAGATCAGGTAGACGCCCCGGCAGTCGGGGGTGACCACAGCATCGGAAATGTACCGGCTAGAAAGGCGGATCTCCAGCACGGATGCAAAGTCGGGGTCATAAACAGTAACCACAGCCTTGTGACCGCTGACCTTGGAGGTGACAGCCACCCAGCCCTTTTCGTTGATGGTAGCGCACAGGAGGGATTCCTCCATAGGAAGGGTCAGCTCATGCAGGAGTTTTTCCTCCCCCAGGACCAGCAGCTGCTGGCCGCCCACATCATAGACCACGGTGTACTTACCGGCGGTGTTCAGGGCAGGGGAGTCCATGTCCACGGTCTCTTTCACCCGTGCTGTGCCGGTAGGGGTCACCAGCTGGATCTGAGTCTGGGTGCTGATGACCAGGTCGTTTTCCACACCCAGGAAAAGACTGTTGGACTGGGCGTTGTGGGGGAAGTCGTCCTTGGCCTGGGTATAGGTCAGGCGGCGGAAGAGGGTGGCGGAACTGTCGTGAAAGACGGTAGCTGCCAGAAGGCCAAAGACCACCACAGCCACCAGGGCCAGCAGGATCACGCGCTGCTTGGCAGTCAGTGAGGTTTTTAAGGATTGGAGTTTGCTCATATCTGGCCTCTCAGTTTGTTGTAGGGGACCTCAGGAATGGGGTACCAGAGGTTGGTCATGTACAGGCCCTGGGGGGGAGCCGTGGGACCGGCATCGGTCCGGTTGCGCCCTTCCAGCAGGGCAGGGATGTCGTCAGGATGGATCTTGCCCTCAGAGGCGTAGACGCAGGTGCCCACCATGGCTCGGACCATGTTGTACAGGAAGCCGTCGGCGCACACCCGGCAGGAGATCATATCCCCCTCTCGGGTGATGTCAAAGTAGTGGACGGTGCGGACGGTGGTTTTGGTCTCGGTGCCTACCGAGCGGACGGAGGCAAAGTCGTGGGTGCCCACAAAGTGGGAGGCTGCCCGCTGCATGAGGGTCTCATCCAGCTTTTTGGGATAGAACCACACCCGGTTGATCAGAAAGGCGTTGCGGATGCGGGAGTTGTAGATGCGGTAGGTGTATTCCTTTTTGATGCAGCTGCCGATGGCGTTGAACTCCTCGGGGACCTCCGCGGCGTTGGTGACCACGATGTCTGCGGGCAGACGGGAGTTTACCGCCAGAGGGAGACGGTCGCAGGGAATGGTGGAGGTGGTGCGGAAGTTGGCCACGTAGATCTCAGCATGAACACCGGCATCGGTGCGGCCTGCGCCCACCAGCTTCACCGGGTGGTTCACAATGTGGGCCAGGGCCTTTTCCAGGGTCTCGGCCACGGTGACCTCCCGCTTCTGGACCTGCCAGCCGTGGTAGAGGGTGCCGTCATACATGAGGGTCAGTGCAATGTTGCGCATAGGGTACCTCCTTACAGACCAAAGTGGCGCAGCACGCACACGGCGGCCAGCAGCAGGACGGTAAAGAACATGAAGGCCCAGTCACGACCGTGGAGACTTAGCTGACGGAGGCTGGTGCGGCCCTCATCGCCGTGATAGCACCGGCATTCC
>JAFZEB010000199.1 GCA_017560855.1 Ruminiclostridium sp. | reverse complement strand
TCGGAAACTTCCTTGGAAGTGACAGCGCCGAAGAGACGGCCGTTGGAGCCTGCCTTGGCGGGGATCTTCACCACCAGGTCCTTCAGCTGAGCGGCGATGGCCTGGGCCTCAGCCTTCTCGGCCTCCATCTGGGCCTTCTTGGCCTTGTCCTGCATGACCATCTTGTTCATGTTGTCGGCGTTGGCGGGAACAGCCAGCTTCTTGGGGAAGAGGAAGTTGCGGGCGTAGCCGTCGGAAACGTCCACCAGCTGACCACGCTTGCCGTGGCCCTTCACGTCCTGCTGCAGAATAACTTTCATGGTATGTACCTCCAAAAATGAAATAGTAGGATGGGATGATCATTCATCCTCGTCAAAATACTTGTCGATGGCGGCCTTCAGTTCCACCTGGACCTCCTCGGGGGTCTTGCCGGGGAACTGGGCACCAGCGGTCACGGCGTTGCCGCCGCCGCCCAGCATCTCGCTGATGACCTGGACGTTGACACTGCCGTCCGAACGGGCGGACAGGCAGGTCTGGCCTTCCTCGGGATAGAGGACGAAGGAGGCCTGGATGCCGGCGATGTTCAGCAGCTCGTCAGAGGCCTGGCCGGCAATGGCACGGCCCACCTTTTGGTCGGTGAGAGCCAGGGCCATAGATTTCCGATAGGGCATGGCCCCGCGGATGATCTCAAACTTGGAAACGGTTTCTTCCAGACCGTTCTGGAAGAGCTTTTTGACCTCGGCGGTGTCGGCACCGGACTTGCGCAGGAAGGCGGCCGTCTCAAAGGTGCGGCTGCCGGTGCGCATGGTGAAGGCCTTGGTGTCCAGGACGATACCGGCCAGCAGGGCCTCAGCCTCGGTCTTTCTCAGATCGCCCATGTCCAGAATATACTGGACCAGCTCGGTGACCAGCTCGCTGGCCGAAGAGGCGTAGGGATCGTGGAAGCTCAGAGAGGGATTTTCAATGTAGGAGGCCGCCCGGCGGTGGTGGTCCAGCACGATGATGCGGGCACCGGAGGTGAGAAGCTCGGGGACCTGGGTCTGCTCGGGGCGGTTGGTGTCCACCACGATGACGATGGTGTCAGGCTCAGCGGCCAGATGACGGGCCTCTTCCCCCGTGATGAAGACCTTTTTGTATTCCGGCAGGGCAGCCAGCTTTTTGGTCATGACCTCGGCGGGGTTGGGGCTGGGGGCTTTGACGATCCTGGCCGGGACGTTCAGCTTCCGGGCAATGGCCACCACACCGGCGGCAGAGCCCATAACGTCCAGGTCGGGGAACTTGTGGCCCATAACGATGACCTGACGGGCACCGCTGAGGACATCGGAGAGGGCGTTGGCCACCACTCGGCTTTTGACCTTGGTGCGGCGTTCGGTTTCTTTGGAGCGGCCGCCGATGAAGGAGAAGTCGGCGCCGTCCCGGATGACCACCTGGTCGCCGCCGCGGCTCAGGGCCATGTCCAGAGCCAGGGAGGCGTATTCGTGGAGTTGGTGGGGGGTCTCGGCGTTGCGGCCGATGCCGATGGACAGGGTGGCGGCCACACCGTTGGGGCTCTGGACTTGGCGGATCTCCTCCAGGATGGAGAACTTTCTGCGGTAGAAGTCAGAGAGTTTTCCGGCTTCCATGTAGAGCAGGAAGTGGTCACGGTCATAGCGGACGATCATGCCCTGGGCAGGGGCCAGCCAGTCGGTGAGGATGTTGTTGATCTGGGTGCGGATGGCAGAGCGGTCGCCCTCGTCCAGACCTTTGCCCAGGTCTTCGTAGTTGTCCACCTGAATGATGGCCAGGACCGGACGGGTGGCCTCGAAGGTTTCGGCTGTGTTGGCGTAGTCGGTCACATCCACCCAGTAGGTGGTGGCCAGGAACTCCTCGTCGGGGCCGCCGTCACCGATGCGGCTGAGACTGCCGAAGACCAGGAACTTCTGCTCTCCTACGGAGACCGGCTCGCTGCAGACATGGTCGCCGTCCAGAAGCCATTGAAGCTGGAACTCGGGCACCAGGGAGGAGAGCTTGGTCTCGAAGAGGTGATCCCGGTCTCCCGTCATGCGAAGGAACCGGTCGTTGCTCCAGATGATGTCGTCGGTGTCCGGCCGGAAGATGACGATGGGCAGGGGAGAGGAGATCATGGTCCGCCGGGAGGCAGAGTCCACGCCGTTGGTCACCCGGTCCAGATAGGCCAGGATCTCATTCTTCCGCTGGGTGGTGCCGGCATGAAGATAGAAATAGACGATCAGGACCAGGACCAGCTCGGCCAGGCCCAGCCAGATATTGAACAGGGCAGACAGACCGGCGAAGGCCAGACAGATGATGAAGAAGGCCCGGAAACCGATCTCAGTGAGATGGATCAGGGTTTTATGGAAGGTTTGCGGACGCACAGGAGCACCCCCAATCAGGATGACGGTCAAAAAATAGACATAAAAATATAGAGTACATTATATCACAACAAAATGTGGATGGGAAGGGTAAATGTTGGGACAGGAGCGGGAATTGCGCAGAAAAGAAAGGGTCCCCCGGAAGAACCGGGGGACCGAAGGGTCATATGTTTCTGTCCCGGTACCACACACCGGTGAAGGCGATGGCCAGAAAGAGGATATTGCCGCAGAGGTAGAGCCATACCAGCAGGACGATGATGGACACCAGAGAGCCGTAGACCAGGGAGTACCGGGAGGAGAGCCCGATGAACCAGGAGAAGACCGCCGAAGAGACCACCAGGGCCAGGGTGGCCATGAAACTGCTCACCATCAGGGGCCGCCGGAGGGTCCCCCTGGGGGCGGCCATGAGAAGGACGGCCAGGATGAACAGGAAGAAGATGGCGAAGAGGAGGACGTATCGCAGCCAGCCCCACAGGTTCAGAAACTGGCCCAGGAAGGGGAGCTTTTCCGCCACGAAGTCCAGAGTCTGCTGGCCGGTGACCACAACCACCACAGAGATATCCAGGGTGAGCAGCAGACCGATGGGGAAGATGATGCTGGCAATGAGGTCCCGCAGGATGGACTGGGAGGGGGCCCGGAACACATCGCCGATCACCCGGGCAATGGTCCGGTAGGCCGCTGAGGCCGAGAACCAGCAGGCGATGAGGCCGGCGATGAAAAGACCGGTGGTCTGGTGGTAGGTCAGATAGCGCAGGTAGCTGGCGATGGCGTCCACGGTGATGTCCGGCAGGAAGGGGGCGAACTGGGTGACCACCCCGTAGATGTCGATGTTGGCCATGCCCAGCACGTAGGACACGCAGATGAGGACCGGGAAAATGGTCAGCACCACGCAGTAGGCAAAGCAGGCGGCCGCCTGGGTCAGACGGCAGTCAAAGAAGAGGGTGAGTCCCTGCCGCAGGAAGTAGACAGGGGGCCACAGCCAGATTTTTTTCATGGGAAGTCCTCCTTTCCGGATGGGCCGCCGGGGTTCTATCCTCCGGGCCGGGCGCATACCATGGGACAAGACATAGGAGAGTGATGCCAATGAAAACACGTGGGAGCAAAAAGGGAGCGGTCCGCCGTCTTCGGCGGGCCATGGCCTGTTTTCTGGCCCTTTTGGGGGTGTGGATGGCGGCAGGCCCCGCCCTGGCGGGTCAGTGGATGCAAGCGGGTCCTGTTGAGACCGCGCAGACAGGGGACAGGCCTGTGCCCCTGCTCTATCGGCTCCTGCTGAGCGAGTCCCCCCTGGTTGCCCGGTGGGCCTGGGGAAAGACAGAGGGAGGCCCCCTCTCTCCTGAGGAAGCCGACGAGGCACAGGAGCAAAACCTGGAGGCGGTCACCCCGGACAACATCCAGGAAAAGACCATCACCGGGGGAACGGGATATCTGAACGGGGGAGGGATCTCCCTGTTCAACCGAACGGAAAAGACGGTGGACCTGGAG
>JAFZEB010000198.1 GCA_017560855.1 Ruminiclostridium sp. | reverse complement strand
TGCGGAGGCCATTACCCAACTGTGCCAATATCCTGCGTGAACAAGAAGTCCCCGGCGGTCTCTCGACCGCCGGGGACTTTTGTGTGTTACGTTATGGCGTGGGGAAGGCTCCCCTTGATAGGGGAGCTGGCAGCCGTAGGCTGACTGAGGGGTGCTATCCTTACAGTAAAATTGTCGTACCGATACGACAGCATACCCTTGGACCCCGCACCCCTCCGCCCCGTCGGGGCACCTCCCCTCACAGGGGAGGCTATTGGATCGACCAAACCTCCACCGTGCCGGAGGGGGTCCCCTCCTCGTTTTCAAAGGTAATTGTGTGGATAAAAGGAAGGGCGTTCTCCACCGCCAGTTCCCAGGTCTCGCCGGGACCGATGGTCATGGCATATTTGGGCCAGAGGGGGCCGTATTTCACGCTGACTTTTGTGAAGTCCTCTCCGGTGTTTTTTCTGTTCCATTGGGACCTCCTTCTGTCTTGGGTGTATCCTTTCCGTTATTATATGACACGGCTTAAGGAACTGTCAACAAAAGCGGTAGGATATCGGGAAAAGCGGGAAAACCCCTTGCTTTTTCTCCTGGTTCCGTGCATAATATATACCAATTATGAGAAAGGTAGGAATGGATCCTATGAAATCGAACGGAACCAAAATGGGCGCCCTTCAGCTGGCTCAGATCGCAACCATCCTGGGTGCGGTTACCTGGGCTGCGGGCCTCTTTTCCAATTATGCCATCATCCCCTTCCGGGGGCTGTACCTCTTCTTTGCTGTGATGAGTGTGGTGCAGCTGGTGATGTCCCTGAAGATCGCCGGAATCAGCCGTGAGACCGAAGGCGATCCCCTGAAGACCTCTGTCACCGCCTGCATCATCTGCTTTGTTCTGCAGCTTATCTTCTTCGGCGCTCTGGTGGTGCTGGGTCCCGAGGCTCTGCCCTGGGCACAGCGAGTCTTCCTCACCGCTGTGGCCCTCTACATTCTTCCTGCCCTGGTGTACTACGCAGCCAAGGTCAACAAGATGTAAGCACATCCCCTGCGATGGTTTCGGACCTCGCAGGGGTCTTTCTTTAGCACTATCTTTATAAAAGTGTAAAAATTTCAAAAAAGGTCTTGCATTTTTGAGGCCTTGAGCGCATAATAGGTTAGCACTCTGCTGAACGGAGTGCTAACCTATTACCCTTTTGGAGGCATTTTACAAAATGGAAAAGAAACAGTTTAAGGCCGAATCCCAGCGGCTCATGGATCTTATGATCAATTCCATTTATACTCATAAGGAGATCTTCCTGCGGGAGATCATCTCCAACGCCAGCGACGCCATCGACAAGCTGGCTTACAAGGCCCTCACCGACGAAGGCGTGGGCCTGAACCGTGACGACTTCAAGATCGTGGTCACCCCCGACAAGGACGAGCGTACCCTGACCGTCTCCGACAACGGCATCGGCATGACCCAGGAGGAGATGGAAAACAACCTGGGCACCATCGCCAAGAGCGGCTCCCTGCAGTTCAAGAAGGAGACCGAGAACGCAGACGACGCAGAGCTGGACATCATCGGCCAGTTCGGCGTGGGCTTCTACTCTGCCTTCATGGTGGCTGACAAGGTCACCGTCATCTCCAAGGCTTACGGCTCCGACACCGCTTACAAGTGGGAGTCCGAGGGCGTGGACGGTTACACCATCGAGCCCTGTGAGAAGGAGACCGTGGGTACCGACATCATCATGACCATCAAGGAGAACAGCGAAGAGGCCGAGTACAGCGACTACCTGCGCCCCTACTTCCTGTCCGACCTCATTAAGAAGTACTCCGACTACATCCGCTACCCCATCCGTATGGAGATCGAGCGCAGCCAGCAGAAGCCCAAGCCCGCCGATGCCGGTGAGGACTACAAGCCCGAGTACGAGCTGGTCAAGGAGTGGGAGACCATCAACTCCATGGTGCCCATCTGGCAGAAGCCCAAGAGCCAGGTCTCCGAGGAGGACAAGAACACCTTCTACAAGACCAAGTTCGGCGACTGGCAGGACCCCCTCATGTCCGTCCAGGTGGCCGCTGAGGGCAACTTCGAGTACAAGGCTCTGCTGTACATCCCCAGCCAGCTGCCCATGAACTTCTACACCACCGAGTTCAAGAAGGGCCTGCAGCTCTATTCCTCCGGCGTCATGATCATGGACCGCTGCCCCGACCTGCTACCCGACTACTTCGGCTTCGTCCAGGGCATCGTGGACACCCCCGACGTCTCCCTGAACACCTCCCGCGAGATGCTCCAGCATGACCGTCAGCTGAAGGTCATTGCCAACAACATCGAGAAGAAGATCCGGGCTGAGCTGGTGAAGCTCATGAAGGACGACCGGGAGAAGTACGAGAAGTTCTGGTCTGCCTTTGGCATGAACTTCAAGTATGCCCTCATGAATTCCTACGGTGAGGCCCGTGATGCCATCCGTGACCTGCTGCTCTTCTGGTCCTCCAAGGAGAACAAGCTGGTCTCCCTGAAGGAGTACGTGGAGCGTATGCCTGCTTCTCAGGACAAGATCTACTACGTCTGCGGTGACAGCGTGGAGAACGCCGCCAAGATGCCCCAGGCCGAGCGTGTCCTGAAGGCCGGCTTCGAGGTCCTGTACCTGACCGTGGCCGAGGACGAGATCGTCCTGCAGATGCTGGAGAACGCCGAGGGCAAGTCCTTCGTGTCCGTGGCCAGCGAGGACGCTCTGCCCGTCACCGACGCCGAGAAGGCCTCTGCCGAGCAGGCTGAGAAGGACCACAAGGAGGTCCTGGAGTTCGTTCAGGAGACCCTGAAGGAGCATGTTTCCAAGGTTCGTGTGTCCACCATCCTCCAGAGCGGCTCCGTCTGCCTGACCGCCGAGGGCCCCATCTCCCTGGAAATGGAGAAGTACTTCCACAAGATGCGTGGTGACTACCCCATGAAGGCCGACCGTGTCCTGGAGCTGAACCCCAACGCATCCACCTTCCAGGCTCTGTGCGCTGCCTATGACAGCGACAAGGAGCTGGCCGCCACCTATGCTGAGGTCCTGTACAACCAGGCCCTCATCATTGCCGACCTGCCCCTGCCTGACCCCGCTCGCTACACCGAGCTGGTCTGCAGCCTGATGAAGTAAACCCATTTCAACACCCCGTTCGTTGTAATGACGAACGGGGTGTTTTTCTGGAAACAACTGTCAGGGATTTCCGGTTGACAAATTTTTGTTGTAAATTTATAATATAGTGTGGCCCCTTTCCCAGGGGCTTACTTTTGCTGGAAAAAAGTGAGGTGGAACCAATGGACGCAGGCGGTAGTAACGGCACTATGGCAGGCCGAAAACATCAGCGGACGGATGAGCCGCCCTTGTGGGCGTCCCTTCGGTCCATGTAACAGACGGCCAAGGCTTGTGTCTTACTTCTTGCTGAGAAACTGGGCGCGTGGTAGGCGTCCTGAAACGAAACAAGCTGGGAG
>JAFZEB010000197.1 GCA_017560855.1 Ruminiclostridium sp. | reverse complement strand
GGCGAAGCTCTGTACTGGCTGATCACCATCGGTGCTCTGGCTGGTCTGTTCACCACCTGGAACGGCTTCTTCACCGCTTCCGCAAACCTGCTGATGGCTATGGCCCGTGCAAAGATGCTGCCCTCCGCTCTGGCTGTCCAGAAGAATGGCGTTGCTATCAACGGTCTGTACGTCGTCACCATCCTGTCCTTCATCGGTCCCTTCCTGGGCTACAACATGATCGACACCGTTACCTGCTTCTCCGCTACCGCATTCATCCTGTCCTGGATGATCTCCTCTCTGGCACTGCTGAAGCTGCGTAAGGACATGCCCAACGCAAACCGTCCCTACAAGCTGGCTACCCCCATCGCTTACTGGGCAGCTATTGCCGGTGTTATCTACTTCGTCGGTGCCCTGATCCCCATGAGCCCCTGGTTCGCTGGTACCAAGGCTCTGATCGTCTTCGTGGTCTACATCATTGTCGGTTACGTCCTGTTCTTCGCCTGCGGCTCTGCTCGTAATGCTATCCCCGCTGATCAGCGCGAGAAGGATATGTTCGGCGGTCTGGACCTGAAGGCAATGCGCCAGAAGTAAGAAATCCCTATTTGCCTGTGTGTGTCGTGTAAAACCTAACCGTGAAAAGGCTCCCTCTGAAGAGGGAGCCTTTTTCTATGCAAATATTTCCTCCCCTTGCCTCTCCTCGACAAATTCCTCCCGTCGGGGCGAATAGAATGAAGGTGACTCCCATACAGAAAGGAGGTTTGTTTCTGTTCCCCCGGAGAGAGAACAAATCTGACCCCGCCCCATGGGCGGGACGAGAAAAGAGGTAAGTTTATGAGTACACAACCAACCACAGCCAAAAAGGGCGTCAGCGCCCTGGATTTCTTCTGCATCGGCTTCGGCGCCATCGTGGGCGTGGGCTGGGCAGTCTCCATCAACGGCTGGATGTCCGGCTCCGGCGGCCCCATCCCGGCCTCCCTGGGCTACCTGCTCTGCCTGCTCATCATGGTCCCCTTCGGCCTGGTCTATGCCGAGCTGGTCCCCATGCTCCCCGTAGCTGGGGGCGGCTCTGCCTTCGCCTACGCCGCCTTTGGGGAGAAGGTCTCCTTCCTGTCCGGCTGGGCTGCCTTCGGCGCCTTCGTGGCCATCATCCCCTGGGAGGCCATCCAGGTCACTGATGTCCTGGCCTATCTCTTCCCCGCCCTCACCGCCGGGGACCCCATGTACACCATCATGGGCTCTGACATCTACCTGACCACCATCCTCATCGGCACGGTCTTCACCGTCCTGCTGTTCCTGCTGAACAAGAAGGGCCTGTCCTCGGCCGCCTTTATCCAGAAGTTCCTGTGCGTCTTCCTGGTGGCCGCCGGTGTCATCGGCGCCATCGCCGGTCTGGTGGGGGGCGGCATGGACAACATCCAGCCCATCTACGCCCCCGCAGAAGGGGCCAACCACAGCAGCCTCTTCGGCGGGGCCTTCGGCATCCTGTGCACCGCCGCCTTCTTCCTGGCAGGCTTTGAAACCATCCCCCAGGGGGTGGAGGACGCCGGCGGCGACATCAAGACCGTGGGCACCACCGTGGTGGCCTCTGTGGCCCTGGCCTGCGTGTTCTACGCCGTTCTGCTCTTCTGCTTCGGCTATGCCTACCCCTGGCAGGAATTCTTGACCCTGGACCGTCCTGCCGCCTCCAACATGTTTAAGTTCGTCTTTGAAGGGGGTGCTGGCGTGGCCCTCTACTGGCTCATCACCATCGGCGCCCTGGCTGGTCTGTTCACCACCTGGAACGGCTTCTTCACCGCCTCGGCCAACCTGCTCATGGCCATGGGCCGGGCCAAGATGATCCCCGGCTGGTTCGCCGTTCAGAAGGACGGGGTTGCCATCCACGGCCTGTACGTGGTCGCCATCCTCTCCTTCGTCGGCCCCTTCCTGGGCTACAACATGATCGACACGGTCACCTGCTTCTCTGCCACCGCCTTCATCATGTCCTGGATGATCTCCGCCCTGGCTCTGCTGAAGCTCCGCAAGACCATGCCCAACGCCAACCGCCCCTATCGCCTGGCCACCCCCATTGCCTACTGGGCGGCCATCGCCGGGGTGATCTACTTCGTGGGGGCCCTGCTTCCCTTCAGCCCCTGGTTTGCGGGCGGCAAGGCGGTCACCGTCTTTGTGATCTATCTCATCATCGGCTTCGTGCTGTACTTTGCCACCGGCTCCTCCCGGAACCGGCTGTCCCCCCAGGAGCGGGAACAGGCCATGTTCGGCGAACTGGACCTGGAGGCCATGCGCCGTCCATAACGACTCTCAAAACCCCGGCAGTTTCTTCTGCCGGGGTTTTTGATGGAAAACATCATATTGTCCATGTTTTTCTGCAGTTTTTGTAACAACATATTGCAATTCTCACTTTACACGTGTATAATTATGATGAAATCACACAAATGTGAGGGATGCTTATGTATCAAGTCATTATCGTGGAAGACGACCCCATGGTCGCTGAGATCGACAAGCAGTATGTCGAGCACAACAACAAAATGAACATCGCCGGCGTGTTCCAGAACGGCCAGGATGCTCTGGAGTTCTGCCGGAACAACCCCGTGGACCTGATCATGCTGGATTACTATATGCCCGTCATGGATGGACAGACCTTCCTGACCAACCTGCGGGCCGAGGGCATCCTGGCAGACGTCATCATGGTCACCGCCGCCAGCGAGGCCAGCCGTGTCAGCGAGCTGTACTCCTACGGCGTGTCCGACTACCTCATCAAGCCCTTTGACTACAACCGCTTCCAGACCGCCCTGCAGAAGTTTGTGGCCCGCCGGGAGGCCTTTGCCGAACAGAAGGCCTTCAGCCAAGAAGAGCTGGACAAGGTCATCTCCCCCGAGAACCAGAAAAGCGGCCACTTTGTGGACAAGGGCATCCACCCCGTCACCCTGGAGATCATCTGCTCCTTCCTGCGGGAGCACAAGAGCGAGAAGCTCTCCATCGAGGACATCGCCAAGAATGTCTCCCTGTCCAGAGTCACTCTGCGTCGTTACATGAACTACCTCATCGACAAGAACAGCGTCATCGGCGGCGTGGACTACTCCACCGGCGGCCGTCCCTCCGCTGTGTATACCTACATCGGAAAGTAAGCACACAAAAGCTCCCAGGTCAAAAGACCTGGGAGCTCTTCTGTTTGTTCGGGCATTTTCTTTGCCTGTTAGGAAGTCGTAGGGGCGCTTCATGAAGCGCCCGCCACCCATAGGGTTCGACCCACGCTGCACGGGCGATTGGCCCAGGCCAGCCTCTCTTGGCCTTTGGCCAATTCACCTTCTCGTGAATCGCCCCTACAAAATACAACGATAGCTCGAAAAGGCTCTGCCCAAAGCGGGCAGAGCCTTTTGCATCAGCCGATATAATCCTCGGTGGTGGTGACCACGATGAGGCTGCGTTCTGTATCCCACTCCACGTTGAACCCGGCCACCGTGCCGATGTCCCGGAGCTTGAAGTAGTTGTGACCGCCGCCGTTCTTGTCGGTCAGCAGGAAGGCCTCCAGAGGAGCCGTCACGCCGCCGGTGAGGACAGGGGTGATGCTGGTCTTGGCCGGGGCCGCCGCCACGGTGGGCACGGTCATTTCC
>JAFZEB010000196.1 GCA_017560855.1 Ruminiclostridium sp. | reverse complement strand
GTGCGACATGATCTGTATCCTCTTCTTCTGTCCCTTCCAGACCTGGTTCATGAAGAACAAGTGCTGCACCACCTGCCGCATCTACAACTGGGACTACGCCATGATGGCCACCCCTCTGGTCTTCGTCCCCACCTGGTACACCTGGAGTATCCTGGCCTGCGCCCTGGCCCTGCTGGTCCGGTGGGAGATCACGGTGCGCCGGCATCCCGAATGGTTTTCCGAAGAGACCAACTGCGCCCTGGATTGCCGTCAGTGTCAGGAAAAGCTCTGCCACCACAAGAAGCAGCTCCGGCGGTTTTTGAAGGACAATCACCACCTCCTCAAACGATAAGAAAGCCCCGTTTGCCAATGGCAAACGGGGCTTTCTGCATAGTGATGTTACGAGGGACCACCGTGCCCAGAGGTGTATCCTCCTTATCTAAGGAATTGAGATGATTTTATGTAGCAAAAGGGGAAGAAAAATAGAAACTAATGGATAGCGGTTGCTTATTGATCAAGAGTAGTGGAAGCCAGGATTAAAAACGTACAGCGTCACAGTTCTTGTACTGTTATCCCAATATCCGTCCCAAAGCTCACGATTTTCTGTCGTGTATTCGAAAGAGAAATCGTAAATGGGAATCATCAATTCGCTGTCCAGCATACGGGGTAGCTCTCGGAAAGCATAGTAACTCCCGGAGTCAACCTCAGAATAGATGGAAGCATACGGATTGTAGCATTTTGATCCTGCGCGGTATTCGGATCTATTCCAATCTGTGCCAACAAACAGCTGCTGCCAAATTGGGTGCCAATGGGTATAGACGCCTTCGGCCATCAGTTCGTCCTGTACTGCAAGAATATCCGGGAGAGAGGCATAGAGAACCTGGCCTACCAACTGCATGCGAACGTCCTGGGTGGTGACCTCAGCCGGAGATTCCCAAGATCCGCCAGGAGGACTATAGTGGATGGTCAGATTGATATCCGGGTCAATGCCTTCCCGGGTATAGTCCAGCATTCTTTGGACCATGACCACGGCTTCGGCCCGGGTAGCAGATTTGCTGTGACCAAAGGTTCCGTCGGGGTAGCCGGTCAGAACTCCAGCCTGAACAGCTTCGTTGATGTAGGCCCGGACCCATTCGGGAATCTGGTCCGCATCAGAGAAGGGAAGTTCTTCGGTCAGAGGCTGGCTGGCGGGATAGACCTTGCCCATGGCCCGGTCCACCATAACGGCGATCTCGTAGCGGGTGATCTTCTTGGAGGGCTGGAACATCTTGTCGTTGTAGTCAGAGGGAACCACCAGACCAAAGTTGACGGCAATATCCAGCCAGCCCTGGGTGGTCAGCCAGTTGGTGTCCATGTCAGAGAAGGGGGCAGGAGAGTATTTCTTCAAGGTGAGTGGGTCTTTTACAGAAACAGAGTTTTCTGTCAGCCAGACTGCCATGTCGCTGTTGGGGGTCAAATGGATGGCATCCAGAACCATCTTTACAAATTCTGCTCGGGTGATGGTCCCCTCTGGGCGGAAGGTGCCGTCCGGGTATCCATCTACCCAGCCATCGGAGATTGCCTGCTCGATAGAATCCTGGGCCCAGTGGCCTTCAAGGTCGGAGATATTGCCCGGTGCGGCCAGGGCAGGCACAGAAGCGGTGCACAGCAGCACGGCAGTGAGCAGGAGGGATATGAGTTTACGTTTCATGGGTGTACTCCTTTCAAAGGATCAAGGGCGGGGGATCAACCGGGCAGGGCTGCCCGGTCCAGGGTGACCTGCCGGGTGGACAGGTCCACGGAAACGTGATAGAGGCCCTTTTCGTGGGTGACCACCGGGGTGCCGGAGGTGTTGTCCACAGAGTCCTGGGTGAGGCGGATGTCACAGAGGAAGGTGCCGCCGTCCTGGCTGAACCGGGGGTTTTCCAGCAGAAGGTCGGGGGTCAGCATGCCAAACCGGAGGCACAGCCCCAGATCCAGGGTCTGCAGACCGCCATCGGGGTAGAGGAGGTACAGCCGGGAGGTGGACTGCATGGTGCCGCTCCAATCCATCCGAATCAGGGTGGCTTGGGGGCCGTCCAGTGCCAGGACCTTGCGGAACCCTGCGTTGTTTCGGTCGGCCTGGTCTTCCAGGTTCTGCAGGTAGGCCTTGGTTTCTTCCAGAGAGAACAGGGGACTTACGTTGTGGGCTCCCATGGGGGCTTTCTGGTGGAGCCGCAGGGAGAGGACAGCACATTCCTGAACCGTCAGGCTGCTGGTCGGGGAGAAGGTGTTCCCGCCGGTGCCCTGCATCACCTTCCACTGGGCCAGGAGGGCAACGCTCTCTGCCGCCCAGGGGGCGATGGAAGCCTTATCCCTGTAATCCGTGGCGGGGATGGAGCCGGAGGGGGCAAAGCCCAGACTCTTCTGGGCACGGACCAGCATGACAGCGGCTTCCTGGCGGGTCAGGTACCCCTCCGGGTCGAAGATGCCGGGGGCCTTGCCCTGGACCAGACCCAGGTGGAAGGCAGCGGTGCAGGAAGCGTCGGCGTCGGCAAAGGCCTGGACCAGCAGGCCATCGGCATCATAGCTGCCCCGGTGGAAGTTCACCAGGTCCGCCAGGGTGTCGGCATCGGTGTTCCATTGGACCGCCAGATAGGACAGCATCATCCGGCAGAAATCCCCTCGGGTGATGGGGGTTCGGTAGTCTGTCGGCAGGCCGTCCCAGAGGAGGTCCAAAGCCTGGGCTTCCCGGACCTCTTCGGTGGCCCACTCGGCGGTGATCATTTCCTTCTGGCTGTGGTCGTGCCTGGTGGATGCCGAGGCGGCGGGGACCAGGAGGGCTGTCACCAGAAGGAGGGTAAGCAGCAGTCGCATTCGTTTCACAGAGAACACATCCTTTCGTTTTTGATACTTTCTGCTATCTGTGTGCAGTATGGGTCTTCTTGGTCTATGACGATAAACGCAAGTCTATTATAACAGACTTCTGGGAGAATGCAAGAGAAAGTTTATAAAGATAGATTTTACAAGGGAGAAAAAAGGCCTCTGGTGAAAACCAGAAGCCTTTTTTGATACGTTATACCTCGATGGGATACCCTGCCGCCCGCAGGGTGCTCAGGAGCTTTTCTCCGTGCTCCTTGCCGCTGACCTCGCACACCATGTGGACGATGGCGGCGTCGATGTCCAGGTCGGCGTGGACCCGGTCGTGGTCAAAGAGGATGATGTTGGCGTTCTCCTGGGCGATCAGGTGGGCGAACCGCTCCAAAGAGCCGGGGATGTCCGGCATGACGGTGGAGAACTTCAGGTGACGGCCACGGGTCACCAGGCCCTTGGCGACAACTTTGTGGATAAAGGACACGTCGATGTTGCCGCCGGAGAGGACGCAGCAGACCTTCTTCCCCTTGATGTCCACCTTGCCGTTGAGGATGGCGGCCAGAGGGGTGGCACCGGCGGGCTCCACCACCTGCTTGGTGCGCTCCAGCAGCAGGAGGATGGCCCCGGCGATCTCGGCATCGGTGACGGTGACCATCTGGTCCACGTACTGGTTGATGTATTCCATGGTGATCTTGCCGGGGTTCTTCACGGCGATGCCGTCGGCAATGGTGTGGACGGTGGCCGAGGGGGTCACCTCGTCCTTCTTAAAGTTTTCCGCAATGGCGGGGGCACCCGAGGCCTGAACGCCGATGACCTGGATGCGGGGGTTGATCTGCTTGATGCAGGCGGCCACGCCGGAGACCAGACCGCCGCCGCCGGCGGGAACCAGGACCATGTCCACGAAGGGCAGGTCGGAGAGGATCTCCAGGGCGATGGTGCCCTGACCGGCGATGACGTCCTCGTCGTCGAAGGGGTGGATCAGCTCGGCGCCCTCGGTCTCCACGATCTCGCAGGCCTTGGCATAGGCCTCGTCGTAGATGGCGCCGTGGAGGACCACGTTGGCCCCATAGCCCTGGGTGGCAGATACCTTGGCGATGGGGGTGGACCGGGGCATGACGATGGTAGCGGGCACGCCGATGCGGCTGGCGGCGAAGGCCACGCCCTGGGCGTGGTTGCCTGCCGAGGAGGCCACAACGGCCTTCAGGTCGCCCTCCTCATACCGCTTCATGATCTTGTTGTAAGCGCCACGGACCTTAAAGGAGCCGGTCTTCTGCTGGTTTTCATACTTTAAGTACACTTCGGCCCCGGTCATGTCCGAGAAGGTCTTGGAGGTGGCCAGAGGGACCCGGTGGATGACACTTTTGAGGCGGTTTGCCGCCGCCTGGAAATCGTTGATGGTGAGCATAGAGATGCCTCCTGTTTGCTATGGTTTAGATTTTCTTTCCCTTGCCCAGCACGCCCTTGAGGACGGCAGAGACCATGTTCTGCTTCTGCTTCCGGTAGGGCTGACCCTGAAGGTAGAGCTTTTCCGCCTTCAGCTGGTCCAGTTCCTCCTTGGGCAGGGCGTAAGGGTTCTTGTTGAGGATGACCATGTCTGCCACCTTGCCCAGCTCCAGGGAGCCTCGCTCCTCCTCGTCGAAGGTGGTCCAGGCGCCGTTCCAGGTGCACATCCGCAGGGCCTCCTGGACAGTGAGGGATTCCTCCGGCACGGAGTGGTTGCAGGCTTTGTAGATCCACTGGATGGGGTCGGGGTCGGTGCAGGGGGCGTCGGATCCGGCAGAGATCATGATGCCCATATCCCAGATGGTCCGCAGAGGATTCAGAGCGGCAGCCCGGTCACCCAGGATGGATTCCAGGTATTCGTCCGGCTCCTGCTTCCAGCCGATGAAGGCCGACTGCATGGGCAGCTGGATCTTGTAGTCCCGGCAGATCTCCAGCCCTTCCCGGGTGGGCAGGCATGCGTGGATAATGCCGTGGCGGTGGTCCTCTCTGGGGAAGTCGTCCAGAGCGGCCTTCAGGCAGCGGGTGGCCTGGTCAAAGGCGGCGTCGCCGATGGCGTGGAGTTCGATCTGGAGCCCCGCCCGGTTGGCCTCCTTGCAGAAGTCGATGATTTTTTCGTCGTCATAGTAGAGCACGCCCTTGTCCTGAGTGCCGGTGTAAGGCTCATACAGGGCGGCATCCTGGGAGCCGAAGCAGCCGTCCAGGGCGCAGGCGAAGCAGCCGCCGATGCGGGGAAGACCACGGCTGGTGGCCGCCTTGATGTCCAGAGACTGGGGGAAGACCCGCAGCTGGATGCCGTTCTGGGCGGACCGGCCCACCCAGGTTTCCAGGGAGATGTCCATGTCCTTGGGGAAGCCGATGCCGCTGACGGTGTGGATGAGGCCGATGCCCTTGGAGGCCATGTGGTCCATGGCCCGCTGCATGTTGCCCACCAGCTCGGGGATGGACAGGGAGGAGGACATATAGTCGGAGACGGCGAAGAAGGCCTCCTGGTTCATTTCGCCCGTGTCGGGGTGGTAGCCCCGCAGATCCTTCAGCTTGTTTTCCAGTTTCACCAGCAGGGGGGTGTTCACAATGCAGGCGTGGCCGTCGTATTTGACCAGGCAGAGGGGCTTGTCCGGGCAGACCCCGTCCAGCTCCTCCCGGGTCACCAGTCGGACCTCGGAGACAGAGTAGGGGGAGGCGCCGAAGGCCACCAGCATCTTTCCCTTGGCGGTGGCGGCGAAGTCCCGGACCATGTCCAGGATCTCCTGGTTGGAGGCGGCCTCCATGACGTTCAGCCCGGCGTGGAAGGTGGCAAAGCTGGCAAAGTGCTGGTGGGTGTCCGTAAAAGCGGGGATGAGGGCCTTGTCCCCCAGCTCATAGAGAGGAGCCTTGGCATACTGCGGGGGCAGGTCGTTGCCCACATAGCGGATGCGGCCACCGGCCTCCACCAGGTAGCTGGCGACGGTGTTCTCTTCGTCACAGGTGAGGATGGTTCCGTGGAAACAGATCATGGGGATACCTCCTTTTCATATTGTTGATTCTATTATAACGGAGATGCGGTTCCGGGGCAAGACAGAGAGGGGAACCCATTCCATTTTTCTGTGCCAATGCACGGTTTCAGGAAATGAAAAACCGGAACTGTCTCTGGACAGCCCCGGTTTTGGCACGCCAGAAGGAATTCGAATCCCCGACCTGCCGCTTAGGAGGCGGCTGCTCTATCCTGCTGAGCTACTGGCGCATATTGACTTAGATGTTTATTCTATCTCAACCGGAGCCCTTTGTCAACGGATGGGATGGGCATAGAAATTTCCTTATTTTACCAGCTTTTGACAGTATGGGATACTTGACAGAAAATGTCGTATGGTGTACCATATCCTTACATCTTGTGTTTGATATTACAAAACGCTGATTTCGAAGCGAGGATTGATGATAATGACCTGGAACATTGTTTGCGACAGCAGCGGGGATATGCTCCCTGCGGAACTCATCCCCGGCAAGATATCTCTGAAAGTAGCTCCCCTGACTTTACTGGTGGGGGAGAAGGAATATGTGGATGACGAGAGCCTGAACGTGCCTGAATTCCTGGCTGCTATGGCTGCAGAGAAGGG
>JAFZEB010000195.1 GCA_017560855.1 Ruminiclostridium sp. | reverse complement strand
GGCGGCTTCGGTCCCTCTGACATCCGCCAGCCCGAGCCCACCGCCAAGTACTTCTACGTGTACGATCCCGATGGCGTGTCCGTCCAGCTGCGGGAATATAAGTAAATTGGACTGAATTAGTCGGATTATATTGACAGCCCCTTCTGCATATGCTATACTCTGTATAAACATAGGAAGGAGGTAGTTTTATGAAGATTCGTGTTTTATCCTCGTTGATCTCCCTTGTCCTGCTGGTTCTGGTCATTGCACTGGCCGCCGGATGCAGCAGCTTATATCAGGCAGAGCAGGCCGCTGACCAGATCGAAGAGCAAATAGAGCAGAAGGCAGACCAGGTGGAGGAACAGATGGAACAAGCTGTGACCCCGACCGCACCCTCCGGTCATGCTGCCGCCCTGACTTTGGAGCAGGCCCAGGAAATCGCCCTGAACCATGCAGGTTTTACCCCGGATCAGGTTACCAATCTCTACGGTGACTTCGATGTGGATGACGGTGTGCCCGAGTATGAGGTGGACTTCTTCCAGAATGGCTGGGAGTACAGCTACACCATCCATGCTGACACCGGGGACATCCTGGAGTATGACAAAGACAATGATTGATTGAGAAGAGCAGGCTGTAAAGCCTGCTCTTTTAGCCTGTCGAAAAAGGCAAAGCCTTTTCCGACATATGGGATTGCGGCCTGTTGCAGCGCACGAACTGTGCGCTGTAGGCGCACAGTCGCACGTTTACAAGCCGAGAAGTGTTTTCTGGCACGCACATGTCGCGCTAGAAAACGTACTTCACTTTATTTCGCCGTTGCGACGGCGAAACTCTACGAGGTTTTTTGACACTCTTTTTCTGTGGGGAAATATAAAAAGGAGCGAGACAGATGTCTCGCTCCTTTTGTATGGGTTCGGAATTAGTCCTTTTCCACCACGAAGTTCTCGTCGGTCATTTCATTGAACAGACCGCGCTTGACATAGTGAGTATGCAGATACTCGTGAGACCAGTGGCCACCGGGCTCGCCGGCACAGTCTTCATAGAATGCCTTGATATCGGGGTTCTCGTGAGACTTACGCAGGGGCTTGCCTTCGTCTTCACGATAGATGGCTTCCATACGAGCCTTGCGGGTCTCGTTGATATGGAAGGTACGGGGCTGACCGCCACCAGTGATGCAGCCGCCGGGGCAGCCCATGACCTCGATGAAGTGGTAGGGAGAGGTACCAGCCTCCACCTGCTCCATCAGCTTGCGGGCGCCGCGCAGACCGCTGGTGACTGCGATCTTGACCTCGAAGCCCTCAGCAGAGGACCACTCGGGCTTGACGTTCTCCAGCTTGATGGTAGCTTCCTTGATCTCCTCCAGGCCCACGATGGGGGAAACGTGGAGGTTGGGGAAGGGCAGCTCACGGCCGGTGATGATCTCGTAGACGGTACGCAGGGCAGCTTCCATAACGCCGCCGGTGGTGCCGAAGATGTCGGCTGCGCCGGTGGACTGACCCAGAGGATTGTCGAACTCTTCCTCGGGCAGGTTCAGGAAGTTGATGCCGTGGGCACGGATCATGTCGCCCAGCTCACGGGTGGTGAGGACAGCGTCCACGTTGGGCAGACCGTCGTTCTGCATCTCGGCACGGGCGATCTCGCTCTTCTTTGCGGTACAGGGCATGACGGAGACCACGAACATATCTTCGGGGTTCAGGCCCAGCTTCTTTGCATAGTAGTGCTTGATAACGGCACCCATCATGGTGTGGGGAGACTTACAGGTGGACAGGTGATCCAGCTGCTCGGGGAAGTGGTTCTCGCAGAACTTGACCCAGCCGGGGGAGCAGGAGGTGATCATGGGCAGGCAGGCCTCGCCGCCGTCCAGGACGGTTGCGAAACGGTTCAGGAACTCGGTGCCCTCTTCCATGATGGTCAGGTCAGCAGCCCAGTTGGTGTCGAAGACGCGGTAGAAGCCCATCTGACGCAGAGCGGCCACCATGCGGCCGGTCTGGATGGTGCCGGGCTCCAGGCCGAAGCACTCGCCGATGGCCACACGGACAGCGGGAGCGGTCTGGACGATAACGTGCTTGTGAGACTCCAGTGCCTTCCAGACACGGTCCTCATGGATGGTAGAGGACAGAGCGCCGGTGGGACAGACGGCCACGCACTGGCCGCAGAAGGAGCAGTTGGTGTCGCCCAGCTTCAGGCCGGTGACGGGGGTGATCTTGGTGTCGAAGCCGCGGTTCTGTGCATTCAGGACAGAAACGGACTGGATCTCGTTACAGACGGTGACACAGCGGCGGCACAGGATGCACTTGGTGGTGTCGCGGGTGATGGACTCGGACACGTCGATAACGCCCTGATAGGGCTGTTCGTCGTTGCCGTAGGGATCGTCCTGCACAGCCAGCTCACGGCCCAGAGCCTGCAGCTCGCAGTCCTGGTTACGCAGGCAGGAGAGGCAGTTCTTGTTGTGGTCGGAGATCATCAGCTGATACAGGGTCTTACGAGCCTTACGAACACGCTCGGAGTGGGTGTAGATCTCCATGCCTTCCTGGGCTTCCACCATGCAGGATGCCTGCAGGTTCTTTGCGCCCACCTGTTCGACCACGCAGATACGGCAGGTGCCGTACTTGTGAATGTCCTTCAGGTGGCAGAGGCTGGGAACGTGGATGCCGTTGTTGCGGGCAGCCTGGAGAATGGTGGTACCCTTTTCGGTCTGGCAGGGAATGCCGTTGATGGTTAAATTGATCATACTCATAGCTTAGTTTTCCTCCCTCTTGGTGGGATGGATTGCATCCACGGGGCAGCTGCTGTAGCAGGCGCCGCAGCCGATGCAAAGCGCAGGGTCGACAACGTGGGCGTGCTTCAGCTCGCCAGTGATTGCCAGGGTGGGGCAGTGCTTCTTACAGCGGGTACAGCCGATACAGGTCTGGGGATCGATCTCGAAGACGGTCAGAGCCTGGCAGCGGCCGGCGGGACAGCGGTGGTCGAAGATGTGTGCCTCATACTCGTCACGGAAGTAACGGATGGTGGACAGGATGGGGTTGGGAGCAGTCTGACCCAGGCCACACATTGCGGTGTCCTTAACAACAGCGCCCAGTTCCAGCAGACGGTCGATGTCGTCCTTCTTGCCTTCGCCCTTGGTGATTCTCTGGAGGATCTCCAGCATGCGCTTGGTACCAATACGGCAGGCCACGCACTTACCGCAGGACTCATCCTGCACGAAGTCCATGAAGAAGCGGGCGGTGTCGACCATACAGGTGTCGGTGGACATGGCGATCAGACCGCCGGAACCCATCATAGCGCCCTTGGCGATCAGCTCGGAGTAGTCCATGGGGACATCGATGTCAGCTGCGGTGATACAGCCGCCGGAGGGACCGCCAACCTGGGCTGCCTTGAACTCCTTGCCGCCGATGAGGCCGCCGCCGATGTTCTCGATGATGTTGCGCATGGGCATGCCGATGGGAACTTCGATGATACCGGCGTTCACGATGTCGCCGGCCAGAGCGAAGACCTTGGTGCCGTGTGCGCCCACACGGCCGTAACGGGTGTAACCCTCAGCGCCGTGCTTGATGATGTAGGGGATGTTAGCGAAGGTCTCAACGTTGTTGATGATGGTGGGCTTGCCGAAGAGGCCGGCCTGGAAGGGCAGGGGGGGCTTCTGGCGAGGCTCACCACGGTGGCCTTCGATGGATTCCATCAGAGAGGTCTCCTCGCCGCAGACGAATGCGCCTGCGCCGATGCGGATCTCCAGGCTGAACTGGAAGTCAGTGCCGAACAGGGGTTCGTCCAGCAGACCCATAGCGCGGGCCTGGTCGATGGCCTTGCTCAGACGGTTGACGGCGATGGGATACTCAGCACGGATGTACACATAACCCTTGGTTGCGCCGATAGCATAGCCGCCCAGGATGATACCCTCGATGAGCTTGTGGGGGGTACCCTCGATGATGGAGCGGTCCATGAATGCGCCGGGGTCGCCTTCGTCGGCGTTGCAGACGATGTACTTCTGGTCGGCCACTGCATCGTGACCTGCCTGCCACTTCACGCCGGTGGGGAAGCCGCCGCCGCCGCGACCACGCAGGACGGAGTTCTTGACCTCGTCGATGACCTCCTGGGGGGTCATCTCGGTGATGGCCTTGTGCAGGGTGGCGTAACCGCCGGTGGCGATGTAAGCCTCGATCTTGTCGAACTCAGTGGTGCCGCAGCCCTGCAGAGCGATGCGGACCTGGTCCTTGTAGAAGGGGATGTCGTCGATGCAGGGGATGTATTCCTTGGTCTTCAGATCCTGATAGCAATAGTTCTTTGCGATCTGGCCGTCCACGAAGTGGGTCTTGATGACCTTGCCGATGTTCTTGGGGGACAGGCCCACATAGAAGATGCGCTCAGGCATGACCAGCATGACAGGACCCAGAGAGCACAGACCGATACAACCGGTCTCGATCATCTTGACCTTGTCGTTCAGGCCGAGCTCATCCAGAGATTCCTTCACGCCACGTGCCACGTCAGCACAGCCGCAGGAGATACAGCCGGCGCCGGCGCAGAAGTAGATGTGGTGCTCATATCGGCCCATCTCAGACCGATAATTATACTTGATTCTCGAAAGATCGTATTTATCGTTGATTTTTGCCACGATTGACACCTCCCGTTAATACTGCTTCAGCATGGCATCGATACCGGAGGGCTGGACCTGTCTGTGGACATCGTTATCCACCATGACGGCGGGTGCCAGGCCGCAGGCGCCGATACAGCGGGCCACGTCCAGGGTGAACTTCTTGTCGGGGGTAACCTCACCGACTGCGACACCCAGCTTGTCTTCCAGTGCTTCCACCAGCTTCTGTGCGCCGCGGACGTAGCATGCAGTACCCATGCAGACATGGATGGTGTGCTCGCCGCGTTCCTTGGTGGAGAAGAAGGAATAGAAGCTGACAACGCCGTTGACCTCAGACAGGGGCTTGTTCATGCGCAGGGCGATGAACTTCTGCAGTTCCAGAGGAAGGTAACCGTAGATCTCCTGGGCTGCGTGCAGAACCTGGATCAGGCTGCCTTCCTTGTCCTTGTATGCGTCGATCATTTGGCCGATCAGAGCATACTTCTCTTCGTCAGTGCTACCATGATCACAATTGCAGGTCAGGTTTTCCAGACTCAGACTCATAAGGCTCTCTCCTTTACATATAAAATTACTTATGCGTGTCCGGCGGGAGGAGACTCTCTGCCGGCCCATTGTTGGGAAGGGGGAACAGGGCAGGTATTGTACAGATGACCGACAGAGGTGTGAACCTGTCGGCCATGAAGAAAGAGTGCAATCCGTTTTTTTGAATCTTGCATTCTATGGGGGAAATGCAGAACAAAAAGGGGAGGTCTTGCAGTTGTACGTGTCCCGCGCCGTCATTGTGCTGTAACAAACGCAAGTTTATAATACTCCTAAATGTTCATTTTGTCAATGGCGGTGAAAAAAGTAAAAAATGAATATTTTGTGGTGAAAATACGGATAAATACGAGGGAAAATGGAAGTTTTCTCTTGATTTGCATGGATATAAGAATGTTTGATGGGAAATAAATTATTTTTCAAAAAAGGAAAGAAAAGTTTTTTTGCAGGAGAAGATTCAATTCTTACTTTTTGTGTCAGGAATGACGGAGAAAGTGACATGACATGGCAGGTTTTACAGTTGTAAAGCGGGAGAAAACCTGCAAATGGAAGGCTGCCTGCCCAAAGAACAGGGCGTGCTGTAACGGCACGCCCTGAAAATGCGGGGGTTAAATATTCAGAAGCTGGTTTTTCTTTGCCTCGTAATCCTCGGGGGAGATGAGGCCGTCCTCCTGGAGCTGCTTGTAGGCTCGCAGGCGGGCGGAGAGCTCCTGGGGATCCAGGTCCCGGACAGCCACCTGGACGGTCTGGGCAGGTTCGGAGAAACGGTTGAACTTATCCTGCATGAGGATGGGGGGGAGCATGGGGACGAAGAAGGCCATCACCAGGCACAGGATGCCCAGGTCGCTGGGAATGCCCTTGTCGGCCGCCTGGATATCGGTGCGCTTTGCGCTCTGGTAGACCCAGTAGATCAGGTAGAAGGGGACAAAGATGCACAGCAGCAGCTGGTTGGTGGGGTTCCGGTCGGGATGGTCCCGGGTACCGTTCAGGAAGCCGGTGGTCCGGTAGATCCAGATGCAGTACCAAACCCCGAAGGTGAAGACCAGCAGCAGGATGTGCTTGAGCATGTCACAGCGGCCATCCCAAACCTTGGGGACGTAGAAGGGCAGGTCAGCCTGAGGCAGGGGGGATTCCACGGGAACTTCACCTTCGGTCACAGGGGCAGAGTGCTCTGTCTGGACCGGCTGGGGTTCCAGGTCCCTCATGGGGTTGCCATCAGGGAAGACCACGGTGAGGGCCATAAGGAAGTACAGGCCCACCACCAGGATGTTGGCCAGGAAGCCGCCGATGTGCATGTAGGCCAGGGTGGCCAGCAGGGCGGCGACGAAGGCCAGGATGCCCGGCAGGAACCACAGAGTCTCAGTGACCGGACGGTGCTTCTTCAGGGCCTCCACATAGGGGCAGGCAGCCCAGGCAGTCAGGACCAGAGCGGCCAGCAGGAAGCACAGGTTGGAAAGCATATGGGCAGCCCAAAGACCAGTATAGGAGGCGGTGAATATACGGATGGCCGCCGCCAGGGCAAGCCCGGCCGGGGCCAGGTACAGGAGCATGTCCCGCCGGTTCAGGAAGAGGACCACGGCGAAGAACACATAGGCGGCGAAGGTCACCAGGTCACTGAAGGAGGACAGGAAGGTGAGTCCAAGGGTCAGCCCTCGGGCCAGGGAGGTCAGTTCGGTGAGGGCGGCCAGACAAAGGACAATGGCCGTAATGAGGGGGACAGGCGCAATGGAACGCTGGTTCATGGCGTCAGATCCTTTCTATTTTGTATAGTGTTATCATAGCGGAAACGAGGGGGTCTTGTCAATTGACCTTCTTTTCCAGGCAGACCAGCTGGACCCCGGGAATGCCATTGAACTGGCAGTCCACGATGCCCACCTCGGCATAGCCCAGGCCCTGGTAGAGCTGGCGGGCGATGGTGTTGCGGACATTGGTATCCATGCGGAGGTAGGGACAGCCCATGTTCCGGGCCATGTCCTCGTAGAAGGCCACGAAGGCTTTGCCATAACCGCCCCGGCCTTTTTCGGGGTCTACCACCAGGGTGTGGAGGACCAGGATCTTTTCCTCGGGGGCCTCCCACTGCCACTGGGCATTGGCGTACTCGGGGACCTGCTCCTGGTTGATCTTGGCGGCAGCCACCACCACGCCCTCCACTTCTTCCACGTACATATCCCCGATCTCGATGGAGGACTGCGCCGTAGCCCGGGTGGGGTAGATGGACCGGATCCAGCCGATGGTGGTTTTTCCGGCCTCTTCGTTGTCGTGGATATGGTCATAGATGGCAGCGATGGCGTCCAGATCTCTGGGTTCTGCTTTGCGGAACATGGCGGGTCCTCCTTGGTGGAATAATACTTTATTATACAACAGGGACGGGGCTCTTGTCAAAGACCGTCGGGGCGGGTATGATAGGGGAAACAAGGAGGGGATTTTTTGGAATGTATCGTGAAAACCTTTGATGAGCTGACAGCCAGAGAGGTCTATGAGATTTTGCAGGTCCGGACGGCGGTCTTCGTGGTGGAGCAGACCTGTCCCTACCAGGAGGTGGACGGGGTGGACTACGATGCCCTCCACGTGTATCTTCGGGATGACCGGGGCATCCGGGCCTATTTGAGAGCTTTTTATAAGGAGAAGACCACCGCTCAGATGGGCCGGGTCATGACCCTGGACCGGGGCGAGGGCCTGGGGATGGCCGTTCTGCAGGCCGGTATTCAGACCGTC
>JAFZEB010000194.1 GCA_017560855.1 Ruminiclostridium sp. | reverse complement strand
TCCTGCATCATGGTTTCCACTACCATCTGCTTGAACTCACCGGTGTAGCGTTTGTTTGGTACTCCTCGCGGCATAGAAAACACCCCATTTCTTAGTACAAGTATTTTATCATACTTGTCTAACAAATGGGGTGCAGTTCACGAATGGTTCGGGGGATTTTTTCATAAAAAGGCCCGACTGTATAACAGTCAGGCCTTTGATCGTTTAGTTATCCAGGTATTCCCGGACTAACTCCTGAAGAAGCTCGTCACGGTCTAGCTTGCGGATGAGGGTTCTGGCATTCTTGTGGTTGGTAATATAGGTGGGATCCTCGGAGAGGATGTAACCAACGATCTGATTGATGGGGTTGTACCCCTTCTCCTGCAAGGAGTCATAGACAGAGGTCAGAATGGCCTTCATCTCGATGCTGCGTTCCTGAGGAACCTTAAACTTTCTGGTGAATTCAGAATCCATGGGTATCACCCCTTAACATAAAATTTTCTAGTCGAAACCATCATACTACAGAGAGAAAAGTTTGTAAAGAGGAAATCGGACAATTTTAGTGAAATTTTTATTCCGAGTCCCGTTTTTTACGCTTAGCGCAGGGCTGCGCCGAACTCCTTCTCCAGAGCTTCCAGAACAGCCTTGACTTCGTCATCAGCCTCCTGAGCGGTCAGGCTGCGGTCGTCTGCACGGAGAACCAGGTTGAAGGCCACGGATTTCTTGCCCTCGGGCAGGTTGGCACCCTTATAGATGTCGAAGAGCTTGACCTCCTTCAGCAGACCCTTGGCAGCGCCCAGGATGCACTCCTCCAGTGCGCCCACGGTGATCTCGTTGTCCACCAGAACAGCGATGTCACGGGTGACAGCGGGGAACTTGGGCAGGGGCTGGTACTCGGGGTCAGCACCACGGGCAGCAAACAGAGCGTCGAAGGACAGCTCAGCGCAGTACAGCTCCGTGTCCACGCCGTAGTTGTTGGCCACCAGGGGATGGATCTGACCCAGAACGCCGATCTCAGCGCCGTTCACGAAGACCTTGGCGCAGCGGCCGGGGTGGTAAGAGGGGTTGCCGGTCTCTGCCACGAAGGTGATCTTCTCGGCACGGATGCTCTCCAGAATGGTGACTACAGCGCCCTTCAGGGTGAAGAAGGACTCAGCGGGGCCGTACATACCCAGGGACAGGACCTTGGGCTCGTCGGCCAGACCGTCTTCCCGCTCGAAGTAGGTGCGGCCCAGCTCGTACAGGTAAGCAGCCTTGTTGCGGAAGTTGTAGTTGCGGGTCAGGATCTCCAGCATGGAGGGCAGAATGGTGGTGCGCATGATGGAGGTGTCCTCACCCAGGGGGTTCATGATCTTCATGGACTTACGCAGGGGGGAGTCCTCGGGCATGCGGATCTTGTCGTAGTAGGTGGGGCTGATGAAGGAGTAGGTGATGATCTCATCGAAGCCCATGCTGCGGCAGACGGTGCCCAGGTTGCGCTCCAGGATCTGCTCCTTGCTGTAGCCGCCCTGGGTGGTTACGCCCATCATGGCGGTGGTGGGGATGTTGTTGTAGCCAAAGAAGCGAGCCACTTCCTCTGCCAGGTCGGAGTAGTGCTCCACGTCACCACGCCAGGAGGGAACGGTCACGTCGTCGCCGTCCACGGTGAAGCCCAGCTCGGTGAGGATGCGGACCATTTCTGCGGTCTCCAGGTTGGTGCCCAGCAGAGCGTTGATCTTCTCGGGGCGGAGCTTCAGGGTCTTGGGGTTGGGCACGTAGTTCAGGATGTCGATGACGCCGTCCAGAACCTCACCGGCCCCCAGCATCTCCACCAGCTCGCAGGCACGGTTGACGGCGGGCAGGGTGTTCAGGATATCCAGGCCCTTCTCGAACTTGGCGGAAGCCTCGGTACGCATACCCAGGGCCAGAGCGGCACGGCGGATGCAGGTACCGTTGAAGTTAGCGGACTCGAAGACCACGTCCACGGTGTCTTCCACGATTTCGCTGTTCTCGCCGCCCATGATGCCTGCCAGACCCACAGCACGGGTCTCGTCAGCGATGACCAGCATGGAGGAGTTCAGGTTGCGGACGTTGCCGTCCAGGGTGGTCAGGGTCTCACCGTCCTCAGCACGGCGGACGATGATCTTGCCGCCCTTCACGTAGCGGTAGTCGAAAGCATGCATGGGCTGACCATACTCCAGCATGACATAGTTGGTGATGTCAACGATGTTGTTGATGGGGCGGACGCCGGAGGCGCGCAGGCGCTCACGCATCCACTTGGGGGAGGGACCGATCTTCACGTTGCGGACCATACGGGCGGTGTAGCGGGGGCACAGATCGGTGGCGGGGGTCTCTACGTCCAGCAGGTCGAAGAGGCCGTCGCCGCCGCCCTTCACCACGGGCTCGTGGAGCTTCAGCTCCTTGCCGTAAGTGACAGCGGCCTCACGGGCCAGACCGATGACGGACAGGCAGTCGGGGCGGTTGGGGGTGATCTCGAACTCCACCACGTGGTCGTTCAGGCCCACAGCCTCACGGATGTCCTGGCCCACTTCCAGGCCAGTCAGTTCCGCATCGTCAGACAGGATCCAGATGCCATCCTCGAAAGCAGCGGGGAAGTCACGGTTCTCCAGGCCCAGTTCCTTGAAGGAGCACAGCATACCGTTGGAGGGGACACCGCGCAGCTCACCGGCCTTGATCTCAATGCCGCCGGGGAGGGTGGAGCCGTCCTTGGCCACGGGAACCAGGTCGCCCTGCTTCACGTTCTGTGCGCCGGTGACGATCTGGACGGGGGAAGCCTCGCCCACGTCAACCTGGCAGATCCACATGTGATCGGAGTTTTCGTGGCGGACGATCTCCACCACACGGCCCACAACAACATTGGAGATGTCGGAGCCCTCCACTTCAGTGACCTCGACCTTGGAGCCGGAGAGGGTCATATCTTCGGAAAAATCGTGGTCGTTTGCATCAACGCTGACAAACTCGTTCAGCCATCTTCTAGACAGTAACATGATATTCTCTCTCCTTTCTTAGAACTGCTCCAGGAAGCGGACGTCGTTTTCAAAAATCAGGCGCAGGTCGGAGATCTTGAAGCGGCGCATAGCCATACGCTCCAGACCCATGCCGAAGGCCCAGCCGGAGTACTCCTCGGAGTCGATGCCGGACATTTCCAGAACCTTGGGGTGGATCATACCGGCACCCAGGATCTCGATCCAACCTTCGCCCTTACAGGTGGGGCAGCCAACGCCGCCGCACTTGTGGCACTGAACGTCCATCTCGCAGGAGGGCTCGGTGAAGGGGAAGTGGTGGGGACGGAAACGGGTCTTGGT
>JAFZEB010000022.1 GCA_017560855.1 Ruminiclostridium sp. | reverse complement strand
CTACCTTCACCGGGATCGCCCGGCAGAAGAGGTAAGCTCCGGCAGCGGGGCGGAGAAAGTTCACGGTACTGCTCTGGGTGACGCACATTTTGCCGTGGGCCACCAGACTGTGCCCGCCGATGGTGTCGGCAAAGGCCACCAGCATGCCGCCGTGGACGGTGCCGTACTGCTGGACATTGTTCTGGTTGATCATCATGATGCCCTCGGTCTTTTCCTTGGTGATGCAGATCACATGGATGCCGTTGTCCACGGCCCAGGGGTCCAGCCCGCGGATCTTACCCAGGTGGGGGTCCTGCCCTACGTACAGCCGCCCTTCCTTAACGCAGGAAGCCATTGAGGATTTCCTCCTCGGCCTCTTCTGCAGTAAGGCCCAGGGTCATGAGCTTCAGCAGCTGGTCGCCTGCGATGCGGCCGATGGCGGCCTCGTGGACCAGCTGGGCGTCGGGGTGGTTGGCGATGATAGCGGGGATGGACTGGATCTTGGCCTGACCCATGAGGATGGAGTCGCACTGGACGTGGCCGAAGCTTTCGGCGTCGCCGATCATCCGGGGGTAGAAGATCTGCTCGGAGTCATCCTGGGCAACGGAGCGGGAGATGACACGGCTGGAGGCGCCTTCGCCTGCCAGAATGACATCCATTTCGGAAACTGCTTTCTGCTTGTCGTGGGTCAGGAGCTTCTCGGTGATGATAGCCTCGGCCCCTTCCTTCACCACGATCTTGGTGTAGCGCTCGGTGGAGTCTACGCCCCGCAGCTGGGTGGTGTCCAGGGTGATGGAGGCGTTCTTTTCCAGATAGACCTCGGTGCGGGGGTTCATGACCTTCTCGCCGGTGCCTTCGCCTTCGCCGTAGTGCTTCTCCACATACTGGACCTTGGAGTTCTCGCCCACATAGAAGGTGTGGATGCCGGAGTGCTCGGACTTCTTGTCACCGGCGTTGTGGATGCCGCAGCCGGCCACGATGACCACGTCGCAGTCTGCGCCGATGTGGAAGTCGTTGTACACCAGCTCGTCCAGACCGGTCTCGGTGATGATGACGGGAATGTGGACGGACTGGTTCTTGGTGCCGTCCTTGATGATGATGTCAATGCCGGGCTTGTCGTCCTTGGTGACGATGTCGATGTTGGCGTTGATACCCCGGGAGACCAGCTGGCCGTTCTTGCGGATGTTGTATGCGCCCTTGGGGGTGCCTTCCAGGTCTGCGATCTCTCGCAGGAGGTTGATGTCTACTTTGTTCTGAGCCATGGCTTAACCCTCCTTGTCTTGGTCGTGGCAGGTGGCCCCTCTGAGGAAGTCACAGCCGTTGCCGGTCTCGGCCAGGATGTGGATCATGAGTTCCTCCTTGGGGCCGTGGCGGACCACTTTGCCGTCGGAGACCATGACGATCTCGTCAGCCAGGTCGATGATGCGCTCCTGATGGGAGATGACGATGATGGTGTTCTCCCGGCGTGCATGGATCATGCGGAAGGTCTCGGTGAGCTTGGCGAAGGACCACAGGTCGATGCCGGCCTCGGGTTCGTCGAAGATCAGCAGGCCGCTGGGGCGAGCCAGAATGGTGGCGATCTCGATGCGCTTGACTTCGCCGCCGGAGAGGGAGGTGTCCATCTCACGGTCCACATAGTCTGCGGCGCACAGGCCCACCCGGTTCAGGTAGGAACAGCACTCGTCCCGGGTCAGCTTGGTGCCGGAGGCCAGCTCCAGCAGGTCACGGACACGCATGCCCTTGAAGCGGGGGGGCTGCTGGAAGCCATAGCTGATGCCCAGCTTGGCGCGCTCGGTGATGGTCATATTGGTGATGTCGGTCCCGTTCCACAGGATCTGACCGCCGGTGGGCTGGTACAGACCCATGATGGTCTTGGCCAGGCTGGTTTTGCCGCCGCCGTTGGGGCCGGTGATGACAATGAATTTGTTGTCAGCAACGGTCAGGTCGATGCCGTTGAGGATGTTGGTGGCACCGTTGTCGACCTGATAGGTAAGGCCTTTCAGTTCTAACATATTACATAGCTCCTTGTTGCTATTTTATCTTATCATTACGTGAAGGGAATAAATTGTCCCTTTCTGAATAAGAAAGTATACCATAAAATAAGTGAAGTGGCAATACATTCTGTTGGGATTGGTTGTCAGCTTGCACAGAGATGTGAGTTCTGCCTAAAACAGGCAGGGAACCCATTCGTCAACCTCTACAATAATCTTGTACACATATTGACTTTTCATACAATTATGGTACAGTTAAGTCTGTATGATGGCTTATTATTGGCATCTTTGCCTGACACAATAGAGAATCAATGAGAGGAAGCGAGAACCATGATCGAGCGACTTGGCTTTGACAATGAAAAATATCTGGAGATGCAGTCTGAGCACATCCGCTCCCGAATCAGCCAGTTCGGCGGCAAGCTGTACCTGGAGTTCGGCGGCAAGCTCTTTGACGATCACCATGCATCCCGGGTCCTGCCCGGCTTCCACCCTGACTCCAAGATCCGCATGCTCATGCAGCTGAAGGAGCAGGTGGAGATCGTGGTGGCCGTTTCCGCCATGGACCTGGAAAAGAGCAAAGTTCGTGGAGACCTGGGCATCACCTACGGTTCCGACACCCTGCGCCTCATTGATACCTTCCGGTCCTTTGGTTTCCAGGTGGGCAGTGTGGTCCTGACCCGGTTCAGCGGCCAGTCCGCCGCTGAGCTCTTCCAGTCTCAGCTGGAAAACCTGGGCATCAAGGTCTATCGTCACTATTCCATCAATGGCTATCCCTACGACCTGCCCCACATCGTCAGTGACGAGGGCTTCGGCCGCAACGAATATATCGAGACCGACCGCTCCCTGGTGGTGGTCACCGCTCCCGGTCCCGGCAGCGGTAAGATGGCGGTCTGCCTGAGCCAGCTTTACCATGAGCATAAGCGGGGCATCCAGGCGGGGTATGCCAAGTATGAGACCTTCCCCATCTGGAACCTCCCCCTGAAGCACCCGGTGAACCTGGCCTATGAGGCCGCCACTGCCGACCTGAACGACGTGAACATGATCGACCCCTTCCATCTGGAGGCCTATGGGATCACCACCGTCAACTACAACCGTGACGTGGAGGTCTTCCCTGTGCTCAAGACCATGTTCGAGCATATTTCCGGTTCCTGCCCCTACCAGTCCCCCACGGACATGGGCGTGAATATGGTGGGCTACTGCATCATCGACGACGATGCCGTCTGTCAGGCCTCCAAGGAGGAGATCCTCCGCCGGTTCTACACCGAGCAGTGCCGTTACCGCCGGGGCCGTACCAACGGAAGCTCCATCTATAAGATCGAACTGCTCATGAAGCAGCTGGGCCTCACCGGCGAGAGCCGCGCTGTGGTGCCTCCTTCCCTGGAAGTGGCCGAGCGGACCGGTGAACCTGCCGCCGCCATGGAGATGCCCGACGGCAAGATCCTCACCGGCAAGACCTCCGAACTGCTGGGCTGTTCCTCTGCGCTGCTGCTGAACGCCTTGAAGTATCTGGGCGGCATCCCCGACGAGACCCATCTGATCTCTCCTGCGGTCATTGAGCCCGTCCAGAACCTGAAGGTCAACGTGCTGGGCAACAAGAATCCCCGTCTTCACATCGACGAACTTTTGGTGGCCCTGTCCATCTGCGCTGTCACCGACCCCAATGCCAAGCAGGCGGTGGCCCAGCTGCAGAAGCTGAGAGGCTGTGAGGTCCACACCACTGTCATTCTGTCCGAGGCAGACGAGGACAGCTTCCGCCGTCTGGGCGTGCGCCTGACCAGCGAACCCAAGTACCAGACCTCCAAACTTTACCACGGATAAATCAGAACCTTTGAACCCGCTTTGCTGGGGTCCAAAGGCAATCATTCCAATAAGGAGCATTCAACCATGTCCAAGACTTACATTCCTGCAGAGTATGCCCCTCTGCTGAACCTGTACGACACCCAGAAGGCCATCGCTCTGCTGAAGCGGGTTTTCGAGGATACCCTCTGCGGCAACCTGCACCTGCGCCGTGTCTCCGCCCCTCTGTTCGTTGAGGCCTCTTCCGGTCTGAACGACAACCTGAGCGGCAAGGAGCGTCCCGTCTCCTTTGATGTGCCCGCCGCCCAGCGGGAGGCCCAGGTGGTCCACTCCCTGGCCAAGTGGAAGCGTCTGGCCCTGCACAACTACCACTTCCCTGTGGGTGAGGGCCTGGTTACCGATATGAACGCCATCCGCCGGGAAGAGATTCCCGACAACCTCCACTCCATCTACGTGGACCAGTGGGACTGGGAGAAGGTCATCGCTCCCCGGAACCGGAACCTGGACTATCTGAAGGCCACCGTCCAGGGCATCGTCAACGCCATGGTGGACACCCAGAAGACCCTCCAGTCTGTCTATCCCCAGCTGTGCGTCCTTCCCCAGATCAGCCCTGAGGTGAGCTTTGTCACCAGCCAGGAGCTGGAGGACAAGTACCCCGGCTTCTCCGACAAGGAGCGGGAGGATGCCTGGGTGAAGGAGCACCCCACCACCTTCATCATCGGCATCGGCGGCGCACTCAAGTCCGGTAAGCCCCACGACACCCGTTCCCCCGACTACGATGACTGGACCCTGAATGGTGATATCCTCCTGTGGGATCACCTGCTGGGTAAGGCTGTGGAGTTGTCCTCCATGGGCATCCGCGTGGATTCCAAGGCTCTGGACCATCAGCTCACTGTCTCCGGCTGCGATGACCGCAGAGAGCTGACCTTCCACAAGATGCTGCTGAAGGATGAACTGCCCCTGACCATCGGCGGCGGTATCGGCCAGTCCCGCCTGTCCATGCTGCTGCTGGGCAAGGCCCATATCGGCGAGGTCCAGGCGTCCATCTGGGATGAGGAGACCATCCAGTCCTGCCACGATGCAGGTATCATTTTACTTTAAGAAATGCGAAACGCGCTGGAATGTCCAATTCCAGCGCGTTTTTTCTTATGTCCCTGCATGGTATGGAACAGCCTTCTTATTCGTAGGGGCGATTCACGAATCGCCCGTGCAACGTGGGTCGAACCCTATGGGTGGCGGGCGCATCGTGATGCGCCCCTACGACGGGAGAGGGATGCACGACCCTGAAAGCCTCCCTCTCCGAGGGAGGTGGCTCGCCGTAAGGCGAGACGGAGGGAGTTTATAAACGTGGGGTTACGCATGCTCCCCCAGTCAGCTTCGCTGACAGCCCTCTCCCGGAGGGGGGCCTTTTCGTTTTCGAAACAAGATTTGTAGGGGTGGATTCCATATCCGCCCGATTCTCCGAAGGGTACGAACCACGTTTGTATCACCACATGGGTTCCCGGCCCAGCTGCAATCCCGCCAGGAACCCAGCCTGGAAGGCAATGCTTTTCAGGGCGGATACTTCTTCCACCACAGCCTCGGACAGCTCCTCGATTTTCATCTCTGCCTTGACACCGGGGAATTCGGTCCAGTTTGTGGTCAGGATGTCTTTCCAATACTTCTCCAAAGCCTGGAAGAATGACTTTTCGTGAAGGGTATCCCGCTCCTTGAGGGTGCCCTCTTCCGTGCTGCCTTCGCAGCCATACTGGAGGAACTCACAGACCTGCTGCCAATTGAGCCGATCAAAGAATTGTTTTCCGTACATAAGTATCACCTCTTGTAATCAGATTATCATATAGGCCAATACCTGTCAATACCTATATGGGCTAGACAATGGATTGAAAATCAAAGGATGAGTTTGTATAATCCCAATATATATCTTGAAAGGTATTGGCATCTCTTGATGTACAAAGGTGATACGACATGGGAAAATATAAAACGAGAACAGCGTGGACTACCGCCACCGACAACGAACTGCTGGCAAAATTCCGTCAGCTGGCGGCAGAGACCCGTATCCCCGCTGCTCGTCTGCTGGACGAAGCCATCGAGGACCTGCTGGTGAAGTATAACGTCATCACCAAGGAAGAGAAAAAGAATCCCTAAGGAGACAAACTATGACCATCAAACTTTACGACCAGGACAGCCACCTGTCCTTTTTTCCCGCCACCGTTCTCTCCTGCACACCGGCAGGGGAGGGGAAGTGGCATGTTTTCCTGGACCAGACCGCCTTCTTCCCGGAGGGCGGCGGTCAGCTTCCCGACCAGGGCACCCTGGGCGGAGCCAATGTTCTGGATGTCCAGGAGACCCCAGACGGCATCTGCCACGTGACCGATGCCCCCCTGACCGTGGGCGAGACCGTCACCGGTGAACTGGACTGGCCCCTGCGTTTTTCCCGGATGCAGTGCCACTCCGGCGAGCATGTGGTCTCCGGTCTGGCTCACTCCCTCTACGGCTGCACCAACGTGGGCTTCCACATGGGGGAGAACGAGGTCATCCTGGACTTCGACAAGGAACTGACCCCCGAAGAGGTGGAGAACATTGAAGCCCAGGCCAACCGCATCATCTGGGAGAACCGTCCCATCACTGCCGAGTACCCAGCCCCTGAGGTCCTGGCCGACCTGGAATACCGCAGCAAGCTGGACCTGACCGAGAATGTCCGCATCGTCACCATCCCCGGCTGTGACGTCTGCGCCTGCTGTGCCCCTCATGTGAAGCTCACCGGCGAGATCGGCATGGTGAAGCTTCTGTCCATCATGCGGCACCGGGGCGGCATCCGCATCTGGATGGTGGCTGGTGAACTGGCTTTTCGGGATTACAAGGTGAAGCAGGCCAACGTGTCCGCCATCTCCGCCGCCCTGTCCGTGAAGCAGGAGAACGCCTTCCAGGGGGTGGAACGCCTCCAGAAGGAGCTGGAAGCTCTCCACCTGACCCTGAAGGAGACCCGGGCCGCCCTGGTGACCGAAAAGGCCAAGTCCCTGCCTGAGACCGACGGTAATATCGTTCTCTTTGAAGAGGACCTGGACAGCCAGTCCATGCGCACCCTGGTGAACACCGGTATGGAAAAGTGCGGCGGCATCTGCGCTGTGTTTGTGGGTAAGGATGGCCAGTACCGCCATGTGATGGGCAGCAAGCACGTGGACCTGCGGGCCAAGTCCAAGGAGATCCACCAGGCCCTTGGCGGCAAGGGCGGAGGTCAGCCCACCATGATCCAGGGTTCCGTCACCGCCGACCGGGTGGCCATCGAGGCGTATTTCGGTTAAGTACCCCTCATCCGCCCTCTTCGAGGGCACCTTCTCCCAATGGGAGAAGGCTGACTGATTCGACAACGACAAGGCTTCTCCCTGGTGGAGAAGCTGGCACGGCGAAGCCGTGACTGATGAGGGGTTTCCTAGGAAAGGAGAACGACACAATGGCCAAGAAAAATCCCCGGAATACCCGTGGTAAGATCGTTTCCGCCGCCTGGCAGCTCTTCTACGAGCAGGGCTATGAGGAGACCACGGTAGAGGAGATCATCGAGTCCTCCCAGACTTCCAAGGGCTCCTTCTACCACTATTTCGACGGCAAGGATGCCCTGCTTTCCACCCTGTCCGACCTCTTTGACGAGAAGTATGAGGCCCTCCAGGAGACCATGGACCCGGACATGCCTGCCATGGACCAGCTGCTCTATCTCAACGGCGAACTCTTTCGGATGATCGAGAACAAGGTTTCCGTGGAGCTGCTGGCCCGCCTCCTCTCCACCCAGCTGGTCACCAACGGCGAGCGGCATCTGCTCAACCAGAAGCGGACCTATTACCGTCTCCTGCGGAAGATCATCACCCAGGGCCAGGAGAAGGGGGAGTTTTCCGACCAGCAGAGCGTCAGTGAGATGGTCCGGCTCTATGCCATGAGCGAGCGGGCCCTTATGTACGACTGGTGCCTCCGGGGCGGTGAGTTTTCCCTGCGCCAGTATGCCGCTCAGGTGATGCCTGGGTTTCTGAGTAGTTTTCGGGCAGAAAAACGTCTGGACTATCGTACAGAGATAATAGATTGAAAACCAAAAGATTTTTATCCATAACACAGAACGAGGTATAGACTATAGTCTATACCTCGTTCTGTGTTGCGTTCTAGTGAAAGTCGTGGTATGATAAGCAGGCTTTGTTTGGTAAACAGAGCGTGATAGAGAGAAATTTAGGAGGAAACAACATGACTAGCACACAGATCCTGATCGTGGCGACCATCATTGCTTATCTGGTCGGCATTATCATGGTTGGCGTTTATTTCAGCCGCAAGAACACCGGCGGCTCTTCCAGTGAGTTCTACCTGGGCGGCCGTCAGCTGGGCCCCCTGGTCACTGCCATGAGTGCAGAAGCTTCCGATATGAGCTCCTGGCTGCTGATGGGTCTGCCCGGCCTGGCTTACATCTCCGGCATCGCAGAGGCGGGCTGGACTGCCATCGGTCTGGCCATCGGTACTTACCTGAACTTCCTGATCGTGGCCAAGCGTCTGCGCAACTACACCCTGAAGACCAACGCAGTTACACTGCCCAGCTTCTTCTCCAACCGCTACCGGGATGACCGCCATGCCCTGGCCTGCATCGCAGCCCTGGTCATTCTGATCTTCTTCATCCCTTACACCGCCTCCGGCTTTAAGGCCATCGGCACCCTGTTCAACTCCCTGTTTGCCATCGACTACCACACTGCTCTCCTGGCCGGTGCCATCATCATCGTGGTCTACACCGTTCTGGGCGGCTTCCTGGCGGTTGCGACCAACGACCTGATCCAGTCTGTGGTCATGTCCATCGCTCTGATCGTCATCGTCTGCTTCGGCATTGCCCAGGCAGGTGGTCTGGGTGTGGTCATTGACAACGCACAGGCTCTGTCCGGTTACCTGAACCTGATGGAAGGCCACAATATGGCTGAGGGCACTGCTTCCACCTATGGCGGTCTGGCGATTGCCTCCACCCTGGCCTGGGGCCTGGGATACTTTGGTATGCCCCACATTCTGGTTCGCTTCATGGCCATCGAGGATGCGGACAAGCTGAAGTACTCCCGCCGCATCGGCACTGTCTGGGTCATCATTTCCATGTCCGTGGCTATCTTCATCGGTGTCATTGGCTATTCTGTTTCTCAGGCCGGCAAGATCCCCTTCCTGGGCACCGCTGCCGAGTCCGAGACCGTCATCATCCAGCTGGCAAACCTGCTGAGCACCTTTGGTCCCATCTTTGCCATCGTGGCCGGTGTGGTTCTGGCCGGTATCATGGCTTCCACCATGTCCACTGCAGACTCCCAGCTGCTGACCGCTGCCGCCGGTGTCTCCCAGGACCTGCTCCAGGGCTTCTTTGGCATCAAGATGACCAACAAGACCTCCATGCTGGTGGCTCGCTGCACCGTTATCGGCATCGCCATCGTGGGCGTCTTCCTGGCCTGGAACCCTGCCAGCTCCGTCTTCCGCATCGTCTCCTTCGCCTGGGCTGGTTTCGGTGCATCCTTCGGTCCTCTGGTCCTGTTCTCCCTGTTCTGGAAGCGCACCACCAAGCAGGGCGCTCTGGCCGGTATGATCGCCGGTGCTGCCATGGTCTTCATCTGGAAGTACGGCATCGCCAAGCTGGGCGGCCTGTGGTCCATCTACGAGCTGCTGCCCGCCTTCGTCTTCTCCTCTCTGGTGATCGTGGTGGTCTCTCTGATGACCCCCGCCCCCTCCCAGGAGATCACCGACGAGTTCGACGCCGTCGGCAAGATGTAACATCCGTCTTCAAAATCCCCCGGTTCATCCGGGGGATTTTTTATACATGGGTAGGTGGCTTTTTTCGAAAAAAGCGAAATACCCTCTATGCAAAATGAAAGATTTATATTAAAATAGACCCAACTATAGCAAACGATGGATTTCTGCGCGTTTGCGCTGGGAGGTAGAAAAGAGATGAGCGATCCCAAGTACAAGCGGGTCCTGCTGAAGATCAGCGGCGAGGCCCTGGCTGGTGCACCTGGCCGCGGCCATGACTTTGGTTTCATTCACCAGGTTTGCGAGGTCATCAAGTCCTGCGCTGACCTGGGCGTGGAAGTTGGCCTGGTGGTGGGCGGCGGCAACATCTGGCGCGGCCTGAAGGATGGCGGCGACAAGATGGAGCGCAGCCGTGCTGACCAGATGGGTATGCTGGCCACCGTCATCAACAGCCTGGCTGTTCAGGATGTGCTGGAGCAGAAGGGCCAGAAGGCCAAGGTTCTGACGTCCTTTGCCATGGGTCCTGTGGCAGAACCCTATTCCCGGGATACCGCCGAGGCCTACCTGAAGGAAGGCACCGTGGTCATCTTCGCCGGCGGCACCGGCAACCCCTATTTCTCCACCGACACGGCGGCTGTCCTCCGTGCAGCGGAGATCGGGGCTGACATGATCCTGCTGGCTAAGAACATTGACGGCGTCTACAGCGCTGACCCCAAGAAGGACCCCAATGCGGTCAAGTTTGACCGTATCACCTACGCCAAGGTTTTGGCAGACAGCCTGCAGGTCATGGACCTGCCTGCCACCGCCCTGGCCAAGGAAAACCATATCCCTGTCATGATCTTTGCCCTGGCAGACCCTCAGAACATTCAGAGAGTGGTCATGGGCGAGAGAATCGGTACTATCGTTGAGGAGGAACAGTAATCATGAGCGAGATCATCAAAGAATATGACGCAAAAATGCAGAAGACCGTAGACGTGGTCGTCAGTGACTTTGCTTCCGTCCGTGCAGGCCGCGCCAACGCCGGCGTTCTGGACCGTATCACCGTGGAATACTACGGCACCGAGACCCCCATCCACCAGGTGGCCAGCATCTCCACCCCTGACCCCCGTACCCTGGTCATCCAGCCCTGGGACGGCACCCTGCTCAAGGGCATCGAGAAGGCCATCATGGTCTCTGAACTGGGCATCAACCCCCAGAACGATGGTAAGGTCATCCGACTGACCTTCCCCCAGCTGACCGAGGAACGCCGTAAGGAACTGACCAAGCAGGTCAAGAAGTACGGCGAGAACGGCAAGGTTGCCATCCGCAACATCCGCCGTGACGCAATGACCAAGATCCAGGGTATGGAGAAGAAGTCCGAGATCACCGAGGACGACATGAAGGACCTGGAGAAGGAACTGCAGAAGGTCACCGACAAGCGCATCAAGGAGATCGACGAGCTGACTGCAGCCAAGGAAGCTGAACTGATGGCCGTCTGATCCATGGCATTATTCAAGAAAAAACAGGCGGGGGAGGCAGAGCTTGACCTCTCCCGCCTGCCAAAGCATATTGGCATTATTATGGACGGCAACGGCCGCTGGGCCAAGAAGCGGGGCCTTCCCCGTACGGCAGGCCATGCCGCCGGGGCGGAGACCTTCCGCTCCATCGCCTACTACTGCCGGGATTTGGGCATTCCCTATCTGACCGTCTATGCCTTCTCCACCGAGAACTGGAAGCGGCCTGCCGAAGAGGTTTCTGCCATCATGGACCTGCTGCGCAAGTACCTGCTGGAGGCCTTGGAGAAGATGCAGAAGGACGGCTTCCGTATCCGCTTCCTGGGTGATATCACCGCCCTGCCGGATGAACTGCGGGACCTGTGCCTGGAAACCGTGGAAGTGGGCAACCAGGTGGATGCCAAGTATCAGATCAACGTCTGCCTGAACTACGGTGGTCGGGATGAGATCATCCGGGCAGCCAAGGCCTGGGCCAAGGATGTGGCCGAGGGCCGTGTTCTGGCCGAGGACCTTAACGAGGAGGTTTTCTCCCGTTATCTGGACAGCCGGGGGATCCCGGACCCGGATCTCATCATCCGGCCCAGCGGTGAGCTTCGCCTGTCCAACTTCCTGCCCTGGCAGGGAGCCTATTCCGAGTTCTATTTTACCGACGAACTTTGGCCTGATTTTGACGCCAAGGTCCTGGACAAGGCCCTGGTGAGCTATCAGAGCCGTCAGCGCCGGTTCGGCGGCGTGTAAAAAGTCTTTCACCCATCGGTGTGAAGGACCCAAGAAAGGAAACCATCCCTATGAAAAACAGACTTTTGGTGGCAGGTGTGGGGATCCCTCTGATCCTGCTGGTGCTCTTTGTGCTCCCTGAGCCTTTGACGCCCACCGCTATCGCCCTGCTGTCGGCCATTGGTACCTACGAGGCCATGCATGCCATCAGCATGAACCACCCCCGTATTGCCCTGTACACCGCCATCGTTGCCATGATCGTCCCCTTCTGGGTCTATGGCGGGGAGAGCCGTACCGTGGCCCTGGCCGTTCTGCTGGTCTACCTCATCCTTGTTTTTGTGGAGGCATTCCTCAGCCGCTTCCGGGTGAAGATCGACCGGGTGGGTTCTGCCCTCTTCTTTGCCCTGGTCATTTCCTACTGCCTGTCTTCCATCGTCCGCATCGGTATGATGGACCTGCGCACCAGTTACATCCTGCTGCCCCTGGCTCTGGCCTTTGCCACCGATGCTTTCGCTATGCTCACCGGCATGTTTGTCCGCAAGCGCAAGGGTGACGAGGGGATCCGTCAGCTGGCTCCTGTTCTGTCCCCCAAGAAGACCGTGGAAGGTTCCATCGGCGGTCTGGTGGGCGGCGTGATGGTTGCCATCCTTTATGGTGTGGTGTTCCATTTCATCACCGAAGTCACCGTGAACTACTACTTCCTGGCCGTTTACGGCATCCTGGGCGCTGTGATCTCCGAGTTCGGCGATCTGTCCTTCTCCTACATCAAACGTACCCGCAAGATCAAGGACTTCGGCACCCTGCTCCCCGGTCACGGCGGCGTCCTGGACCGATTTGACAGCGTGATCTTCTGTGCCCCTCTGATGGAGATCCTCATTGACTGGATCCCTGCGTTCAAGTGATTTGAGAGGGAAATTTATGATCCAGCGTACGATTTCTATCCTGGGTTCCACCGGTTCCATCGGCACCCAGACTCTGGATGTGGCAGAAGCCTGCGGCATCCGGGTGGCCGCCCTGACGGCCAACCGCAACATAGACCTGCTGGAACAGCAGGCCCGAATTTTCAAGCCTGTTCTGGTAGCGGCGGCGGACATGACCGCCGCCGCTGCTTTAGCTGACCGCCTATCTGACACGGACGTCCAGGTCATGGGCGGTCAGGAGGGCATTCTGGCGGCGGCTTCCATCCCCGAGGCGGATACCGTGGTCACTGCCCTGGTGGGTATTTCCGGTCTGGAACCCACCCTGGCGGCCATTGACTGCGGCAAGCGCATTGCCCTGGCCAACAAGGAGACCCTGGTCTGTGCCGGTCCTTTGGTGATGGCCCGGGCGAAGGAGAAAGGGGCGGAGATCGTCCCTGTGGACTCGGAGCACTCGGCTATTTTCCAGTGCCTCCAGGGCAGCGGTCACAAGGAGGTCAAGCGCATTCTGCTCACCGCCTCCGGCGGTCCCTTCTTTGGAAAAACTGCCCGGGAGCTGGAGGAGGTCACCCCTGCTCATGCCCTGAAGCACCCCAACTGGTCCATGGGGGCCAAAGTCACCATCGACTCTGCCACCCTTATGAATAAGGGCCTGGAATTCCTGGAGGCCATGTCTCTGTTTGACGTACCACCGGAAAAGATCCAGATCCTGGTCCACCGGGAGAGCATATT